>CAZCXQ010000328.1:0-1999 GCA_964502655.1 uncultured Sphingorhabdus sp. | reverse complement strand
AAGGCGCGGCATTTCAGCAGCTGAATTATAACCAGACGATCTATTACCACAAAATCGGCACGCCCCAGTCGGAAGACAAGGCGGTATACGCAACGCCGGACAAGCCCGAATATGGGCATAGTGCGCAAGTGACGCACGACGGCAAATGGGCGGTCATTACGACCTCTTCCGGAACCGATGAGAAGTATGAACTGCACGTCATGCCGCTCGGCAAAAAGCCAACATGGAAACCGCAACCACTCGTCACGGGTCTCGATCATGACTGGGGCCTGATCGAAGGCATGGGCAACACGCTTTGGTTCACCACCAACAAGGACGCGGCAAGGCTTAAGGTTGTTAAGGTCGATCTGGGTGCGAAGACGCCCGTATTTACGGACGTCATAACGGAGCGTGCCGAAACCCTGTCGCGCGCGCAGATCGTCGGTGACCGGCTGATCCTGTCATATATCAAAGATGCCAAATCGATGGCGCTGATGACCGACCTCGCAGGGCAACCGGTGCAGGAAATCAAGCTCAGCGCGATTGGAACCGCCAGTGGTTTTTCAGGGACGCCGGGTGATCCAGAAACATTTTACGGATTCTCCAGCTTCAATCAGCCGGGCGCCGTATATCGTTTCGATAGCAAGACGGGTGCTTCGGCGCCCTTCGCGCAGCCAAAGCTGAGCTTCAACCCAGCCGACTTCATGGTCGAACAAGTGTTCTATCCGTCGAAAGATGGCACGAAGATCCCGATGTTCATCGTGCACAAAAAAGATCTCGATCTGACGAAGGGCGCGCCGACGTTGCTCTATGCCTATGGCGGGTTCAACATTTCGCAGACGCCGACATATTCAGCAACGCGTATGGCTTGGCTGCAATCGGGCGGTGTATTCGCCCTCGCCAATATTCGTGGCGGCGGTGAATATGGGAAGCCGTGGCATGATGCTGGTCGTTTGATGAACAAACAAAATGTCTTTGACGATTTTGCCGCCGCAGCCGAATATCTTATATCCAGCGGCGTTTCGGCCAAGGGCAAGATTGCCATTGAAGGACGGTCCAATGGGGGACTGTTGATCGGCGCCGTTGTGAACCAGCGTCCTGACCTGTTCGCGGCAGGCCATGCCGCAGTGGGTGTGATGGATATGGTCCGCTTCGACCGTTTCACCGCTGGCCGCTATTGGGTCGATGATTATGGCTACCCCAGCAAGGAAGCCGACTTTAAAATGCAGATGACCTATTCACCTTATCACAACATCAAATCGGGCGTCGAATATCCAGCGGTCATCGTCTCGACCGCAGATACCGATGACCGTGTGGTTCCGGGGCATAGCTTCAAATATATCTCCGCCTTGCAAGCTGCAGAAACCGGCAACAAGCCCAAGATCATCCGCATCGAAAGCCGTGCGGGCCATGGTTCAGGCAAGCCGACCGATAAGGTTATTGACGAATATTCGGACATTTATGCGTTTCTCGCCAAATGGACGGGGCTGACCCTCAGCGAATAATTGTTCATGAAAAAGGCGATTTAGATGAACGGATGCTGACAAGTCAATTCAGCATCCGGTCAACCCGAATCGCCTATTCGCTCTCCATCGGCACAGAATGAATGGGCCAGTTCAAGGAGAACGACGATGAATGTCATGACCAAAACTTTGCTTGGCGCCGGGGCTGCTGCTGCAGCTTTGGTGAGTGTAGCCGTTCCCGCCCAAGCGCGTGATCGCTATGATCGGGACCGCGATGGCATCAGTGCCGGCGAGATTATTGCCGGCGCGGTCGTGCTCGGTGGTCTTGCCGCCGTCCTGTCCAGCGGGAACAATGATCGCTACGGCTATGACAACCGTTATGATTATAACCGTGCAGGCTATAATTACGACAATCGCGGCGGCAGCGGCCGCGCCGCTGTACACCAATGCGTCGCCAGCGTTGAACGTTGGGCCAATGGCTACAGCCGTTCGGACGTCACCCAAGTGCGCAGCATAGAACGGACGCGCTATGGCTATCGGGTGAAAGGCAATGTTGT
>CAZCXQ010000327.1:0-2013 GCA_964502655.1 uncultured Sphingorhabdus sp. | reverse complement strand
GCGCCGGGTGGCGGCTTACAAATACTGACCATCCATAGTTTCTGCCAGTCGTTGCTGGGCAGCTTCCCCGAGGAAGCCGGATTGGTTCCGGGTTTCAAACCCATTGAAGGACGCGAGCAGCAAGAATTGTTGCGCGAAGCATTGGTAAATCTCGTGCTTGAAGCTGAAGCGCGCGGCGATACGAAAATGGTCACGGACCTGCAGGAACTTTCGCTTAATATGGGTGAGGACGCTGCGCTGCGGTTCCTGCACAGGGCGGCGGCGTCGCCGGATGTGATGACCATGATTCCCAATGATGCCGGCGCGGTGGTCTGGGCACGGCGACTGGCAGGCGTTCATTTCGATGGTCCTGTTGAGGATATGCTGGAAGATGCCTTTGCCGATGCGCGCATTCCACGCGCGACATTGCAGGCGGTCATTGATGCCAACCTTTTGTGGGGCAAGAACAAGGCAGATAGCCGCGGCGGCAAACGTGCGGCAGTCCTTCAGGATTGGCTATCGCGAACACCGACCGAACGCGCGGCGCTCTTGCTCGATCTGCATCGCTGTTGGTCAACGGCCAAGGGTGATCCCCAGATTTCGACGAGCGGACATACACCGACAACGGAGGTCTATGCCGAACACGCGCTCGAAATGTTCAACTGGACGAACCAACTATTGGGCGAAGTGACACGTGCGCAATATGCCGACAGGCTGGCGCGGGCATTGTGCATCGGCAAGGAATTTGCCGCGCAATATAGCCGCGCCAAACATGCCATCGGCGCGGTTGATTTTGACGATATGATCCGGCGCACCGCCGAACTTTTGCAGCATGGCCAAATGGCGCAATGGGTCCGGTTTAAACTCGACAAGCAGATAGACCATATCTTGGTGGATGAGGCGCAGGATACCAACAAAGCGCAATGGGATATTATCAGCGCGCTGAGCGACGATTTTTACAGCGGTATGGGTGCCAACCCCGAAAAGACCCGCACGCTGTTTTCCGTCGGCGATTTCAAACAAGCGATATACGGATTTCAGGGGACCGCGCCAGAACGTTATGAGGAAGCTGGCCGCTATTTTGCCGACCGCATTGATGCCGCCGGAAGCGAACTGAAACGGCTCACCTTATCGCGCAGTTTCCGTTCGACCGCGCCGATACTCGATTTTGTAAACGCGGTGATCGACGAGTCTGGTTCTGCCGATTTTGGCATCAACGACATCATTGACCCGCATTACAGCGAAAAGCCGCATTTTGGCATGGTTGAGCTTTTGCAGCCCATATCCGCAAAGCCGAACGCATCGGACGATAGCGATGCGTCGGATGAGGAGGAAGACTGGTTCAGCGACGAAAAGCGCGCGCTGGCCGAACGATTGGCCGATCATGCGAAAGCCCTCATCGACGAGAAACCTTGGCTTGAAAGCCAGGGGCGTCATTTGGAGCCGGGCGACATCATGTTCCTGTTGCGCAGCCGCGGTGACATGGCGTCGCTGCTGGTTGCGCAATTGCACGAACGCAACGTCGCAGTCGCGGGCATCGACCGGCTGAAACTTTTGCAGCCGTTGGTAGTGCAAGACCTGCTGGCAGCAATCAAATTTGTGCTTCAACCAAATGATGACCTGAGCCTTGCGTGCTTGCTGGTTTCACCCATTATCGGGTGGACGCAGGAGCAGTTGCTGGCGCACGGCTATGTCGGCGATCGCGAAGGTAGCCTGTGGCAGCATATCCGTGTGAAGCCGGAACTTGCGGATGATCTTGCGCCATTGCGCGATATGCTGGCTGCGGCTGATTTCACGACCGTGTATCATTTCCTCGAGCAAATTTTGTCCGGACCCATTGGCGCGCGGCGCAAATTTACCGCACGTTTGGGACGCGAGGTTTTGGTTCCCATTGAGGAAATGCTGAATTCGGCGCTTCAGTTCGAACAACAGCATGGCGGCGGCCTGCAAAAGTTTATGGCGTGGTTCGACCGCGGCGAAATTGAAATCAAACGCGAAAGCGACAAGAGCACCAAAGAAGTCCGGGTCATGACC
>CAZCXQ010000326.1:289-2013 GCA_964502655.1 uncultured Sphingorhabdus sp. | reverse complement strand
GGAATCCTTGCCAACCGGGATGGCGATACCCAGTGCTGGGCACAGTTCCATGCCAACCGCTCGGACCGTATCGAACAGCACACTGTCCTGCCCCGGCTCTCCGGCTGCGGCCATCCAGTTTGCCGACAAGCGCACATCGGATGAGCTGGACAGGCTTCGCAATGTCATCAATGAAGTCGCGCCGGATGCTGCTGACAATTTGAGTTCGATGGACGATGACCTAGGGTCGACCCGTTTTGAAAAGCTTATCAATATCAAAGATCGCGGCCAGATTTTCCGCGTCGATGTGGAAAGCATCGAACGTATTGATGCCGCTGGCGATTATATGTGCATCTACACCGCTGATAACTCGCTCATCCTGCGCGAGACCATGAAGGATCTGGAAAAACGCCTCGATCCGCGGACGTTCCAGCGCGTCCATCGTTCGACAATCGTCAATTTGGATCAGGTGCGGCAGGTGAAGCCGCATACGAACGGCGAATGCTTCCTTGTGCTTGAATCGGGTGCGCAGGTAAAAGTCAGCCGTTCCTATCGTGACGTCGTAGCCAGGTTTGTCCATTAAGGAGAATGAGGATGGCAGAAGCCGATACTTCACCGCGCATGAAGGCCAGTGACTTCCATCCCTATATTCTGGAAATTTTCGATGGCTATGTCCACGGCAAGCTGACCAAACGTGAATTCATCCGCGAAGCCGGTAAATTCGCGGCTGCGGGCGTAACCGGCCTTATGATACTTAACCAGTTGCAGCCGGATTATGCTTTGGCGCAGCAAGTGAAAGCCGACGATCCGGCGATTGTCACGTCGCGGGTGACGGTACAAAGCCCCGATGGGCATGGCAGCATCAGCGGGCTGCTGGCGCGACCAGCCACGGCCAAGGGCAAGCTTCCGGCTGTATTGGTGGTTCACGAAAATCGCGGGCTGAACCCCTATATCGAGGATGTCGTGCGCCGTCTGGCAAAGGCGGGTTATATGGCGTTTGGCCCCGATGGCCTGTCGTCACTTGGCGGTTATCCGGGTAATGACGAAAAAGGCCGTGAGCTGCAGGCAAAGCTGAACCCCGGCAAATTATTGGAAGACTTTTTTGCCAGCTTTGAATTTCTGCGCGATCATGCCGACAGCACAAGCAAGGTTGGCGCGGTGGGTTTCTGCTACGGCGGCGGCGTCTGCAATGCGTTGGCTGTTGCCTATCCGGAAATGGCTGCGTCCGTGCCTTATTATGGTCGCCAGCCAACTGCGGCCGAAGTTCCTGCCATTAAGGCGCCGCTGCTGATCCATTATGCCGAGGCCGACGAGCGCATCAATGCAGGCTGGCTCCCCTATCAGGCAGCGCTTATTGCGAACCAGAAGGCGTTTCAGGTGCATTTCTATCCGGGTACGCAGCATGGCTTCCACAATGACAGCACGCCCCGTTTTGACAAAGCAGCGGCAGACTTATCGTGGGCCCGCACGCTCGCATTTTTCGGCAAAAATCTGCGTTAGCGCCGGTCTTTGAAAAACGCCTGAAGCAGTTCAGTCGATTCGTCGGCGGATATGCCCGAATATATTTCGGGGCGATGATGCACCGTAGGTTGTTCAAACAAGCGCGGACCATGCGCCACAGCGCCGCCCTTGGGGTCCTCAGCGCCATAATAGAGGCGGGCTATGCGCGAATGGGCGATTGCGCCTGCACACATCGCACAGGGCTCCAGCGTGACCCACAGGTCGCATCCCGTGAGGCGGTCATT
>CAZCXQ010000326.1:0-279 GCA_964502655.1 uncultured Sphingorhabdus sp. | reverse complement strand
GATGCTCAAGCGGACGGTTCGCGCCACGGCCAATAATGACCCCATCCTTGACGACAATCGCGCCAACGGGCACTTCGCCTTGCACGGCCGCTGCCTGCGCCAAGTTGAGCGCTTCGTTCATCATTTCGCGGGCTTTGGACAACGGCATGTTAGTTTGCTAGCGCAGATTACTGCTTTTGACCACACATCGGCTTGACCTTTTCGGTGTGGAGCGTTAGGGGCAGCGACTTTCGCGGGACAGTGTTTCCGCATAGACTTTTTTATACAGGACATACATCC
>CAZCXQ010000325.1:993-2017 GCA_964502655.1 uncultured Sphingorhabdus sp. | reverse complement strand
GCGTTATCCTTCGGAATACGTGCTTCGAACAATTCGGCAACGCGCGGCAAACCACCGGTGATGTCGCGGGTCTTAGCCGATTCACGGGTCACACGCGCGATAACATCGCCTGCCTGAACCATGGCACCGTCTTCAACCGAAAGCATCGTGCCAACGCCGAGCAGATAACGCGCAGCTTCACCGCTATCGTCATCCAGCAAGGTAATGCGCGGGCGAAGGTCTTCCTTCTTGGTACGGCTGCCGGCACGATCTTCCGTAACGACGCGCTGGGCGATACCCGTTGCTTCGTCGGTTTGCTCGGTCAGCGTCTTTCCGTCGATCAGGTCCTGATATTTCACAATACCCGACTTTTCGGTGATGATTGGCATGGTGAATGGATCCCATTCAGCCAGACGGTCACCAACATTGACCTCCGCACCATCCGGGAATGCCAGCGTCGCACCATAAGGCAGACGGTGAATTTCCATCTCGCGGCCATCCTTGTCGACGATGACAAGTTCACCGTTACGGGCCATTGCCAAACGCTTCTTACGCTTGTCGACGATGGTTGGCAGATCGCGATACATGACCTTACCCGCTGCGGTTGCATCAAGGTTCGACTGTTCGTTCAACTGCGCCGCACCACCGATGTGGAAGGTACGCATGGTCAGCTGGGTTCCAGGCTCACCGATCGACTGCGCAGCGATAACGCCGACAGCTTCACCAATGTTGACTGGCGTACCGCGTGCAAGGTCACGACCGTAGCAGGTACCGCAAACACCGACCTTGGATTCGCACACCAGCGGTGAACGGATCTTAAGGGCCTGAAGGCCGGTTTCTTCCATGGCAGCAACCATTGCCTCGTCCAGCAAGGTTCCGGCAGGGATCAACACCTTGCCATCAAGGCCAAGGATGTCTTCTGCCGTGGTACGGCCAAGGACACGCTCACCAAGTGAGGCGATGGTCGAACCACCTTGAACGATCGAACGCATTTCCAGCGCGCGCTGGGTTCCGCAATCGACTTCAACAATGGTGCAATCCTGCG
>CAZCXQ010000325.1:0-983 GCA_964502655.1 uncultured Sphingorhabdus sp. | reverse complement strand
GCGATACGTCGACCAGACGGCGTGTCAGATAACCTGAGTTTGCAGTCTTCAGTGCGGTATCGGCCAGACCCTTACGGGCACCGTGGGTCGAGTTGAAATACTCGAGAACGGTCAGACCTTCCTTAAAGTTCGAAATGATCGGTGTTTCGATGATCTCGCCCGAAGGCTTGGCCATCAGACCGCGCATACCGGCAAGCTGCTTCATCTGCGCTGGCGAACCACGCGCACCGGAGTGGCTCATCATGTACACCGAGTTGACTGGCAATTCACGGCCATGCTCGTCGGTTGGCGATGCCTTCAGCTTGTCCATCATGGCGTTGGCGACTTTGTCACCACATGTGGACCACGCGTCGATGACCTTGTTGTACTTTTCCTGCTGCGTGATCAGACCGTCCTGATATTGCTGCTCAAAGTCGGCAACAATTGCCTTGGTTTCAGCGACCATTTCCGTCTTTTCTTCCGGAATGATCATGTCGTCCTTGCCGAACGAAATACCGGCCTTGAACGCATATTTGAAGCCAAGCGACATGATTGCGTCGGCGAAGAGAACCGTGTCTTTCTGACCCGTGTGACGATAAACCTGATCGATAACGTCGCCGATTTCCTTCTTGGTGAGAAGGCGGTTGACGGTTTCGAACGGCACGCGGTGGCTCTTTGGCAGGGTTTCTGCGAGCAACATACGACCGGGCGTGGTGTCAAAGCGAACCATACGCTCAACGCCATCTTCACCGGTCTGTGGGACGCGGGCGATGATTTTGGAATGGAGCGTGACCGCACCAACTTCAAGCGCCTGATGCACTTCAGCCATGTCGGACAGCATCATGCCTTCGCCTGGCTCGCCGCGGCGATCCATCGAAAGATAATATAGACCCAAGACCATGTCCTGCGAAGGAACGATGATTGGCTTACCGTTTGCAGGCGACAGGATGTTGTTGGTGGACATCATCAAAACGCGTGCTTCCAACTGGGCCTCAAGGCTCAAT
>CAZCXQ010000324.1:1451-2020 GCA_964502655.1 uncultured Sphingorhabdus sp. | reverse complement strand
GGAGGACAGATGCCTTCACTGTGGATCAAACATTACCCTCAGTGCCGACATGTTTCACAGTGGTCCTCAAAAGAAGGGCATCGCATTTTTGGATCGATGCTTGAGATGCGAGCAAAAGCTATCCGCACACTGGGAAAAGGTTCAAGGCCTGACCGCTGAAGACTTGCTTGATGATGAAGCAATGCATCAGTTGCTGGTGGGTAGATTCATCCTTTCAGCTCTCTACCATGGGCATTTTTTCATGAAAAAATCGGACCGAATCACGAAACGGAAGCTGAGCGAAATTCTTGGACTCATGCATCTTGGTGGAACTGACAGAGATTGGGTGGGCATTGACAATCGCGAACTGCTGCGACGGCGTACTGCTCGCGCTGGATATCCCGTGGAGGATTGAATGCTGAGACCGTATTGCAAGATTGTCAGATCATGATTTGATATGGCTGAATCTGGAATGAAGAATCAATGTGCTGCATCCTGGAAAGTTGATCCTTCGCTGCGGAAATCAAATGAGATGATGAGAAATGAGCGCATTGCCACCTGAATTTCAAACATGGCTTGACTACGCCCTC
>CAZCXQ010000324.1:0-1441 GCA_964502655.1 uncultured Sphingorhabdus sp. | reverse complement strand
CCACAATGGATGAGCATAGGGAAAAGTTGGTTCGCACAGCCGATCAAAGCGGTGCATTGACATGCGCCGATATCCAGACTGCTGCGCTTGCAGAATTGGATCACCTGAGAAGAAAAGCCGCCATGCCTTGGGTCGGTTTGCTTGAGGTCTGGCAGAAGGAGCTATCAAAGAAGCTAGGTCGTTCTGCAGAAGACATTGTTGCGAACAATTTGCAGGCGACGGACTTTTTCGATGAAAGCATTCTCATCCAATTTGAGGATGGCACCTATCTGAAATTTCAACGTGCGTTTTACGTTGGTGAGGCGCCAGATGACGGGGCAAAACATCGCATTGCAGTGTTTACGGAGCACTGTGGCTACCACGAATTTTGGATCGGACCTGGTAGTCGAATACCCTCGCGGTGGGCGTTGATGTGCGGCAGATCCCGCGGGAAATCTGGCCGGAGGTAGGGCCTGGGCGCGCGTAGCGGCCAGCGGTTGAAGGCCAGCGTGCATGTCTCGATGGCCTTGACGCCAGTGGCAGAAATCCCTGCAGCGCGCGCTCGGCTGGGCAGTTCCACCGGGATATCGATCTCCACGAGCCAACCGCCATAGCCACCTTCGACGATCTCCGGGTCGCCGACCCGCGAGATTCCCCGGTGCCGACGCAACTGATCAATGGCGTCGTCGATCGCGGTCATGCCGCGCCGTGGGGGAGGGGCGTGAGCGTCGTCGAGGTGAAGGCAGCGGCCTTTGAGCCGGCCTCGCGGCGCTGCGCCAGGGCCACGCCCTGCGAAGTGACGGTGAAGACTATGGGCTCCTCATCACCGGCTTTGGGGTACTCGCCGGTGCAGTAGAACTTGCCCTTGGCATCGTCCACGATCGCCACGTACTCGCGCTTGGCGCGGATGCACGGCGGGTCGCTGTCGTCATCCTTGATGGGCTTGCAACTGGCCACGATGACGGCACCGCTGCGCGTCTGGGACAACGCCTTGCGCGCGTCCGCATCCAGTTTCGCGTCCTCACCTTTGTCCGACCAGCTGTCGTACGACAACGAGTGCCAGGAGCAGTGGTGGGGTGTCTGCATCAGGTCGTACTCGAGGACCGACGGGTCCTTCTTGTGGCGGTCCCACTGGAGGTTCCAGATGAAGACTTCCGCGTCACCGCCACTGAGGAACTTGGCACCGTCCGGCGTGTTGTCGTCGGCGGCCAGCGTGAAGTTGATGATGACACTCGACTGGTTCTTCGCGAGGCACTCTTCGACCTCCTCGTCAGTGCTGGCATCGATGGGCGCCAACAGGAAGGCGCTGAAGAACTTTGAGGTGCGGCCGCAGATGGTGTTGAACGCCTCGTCCACCGGGCGAACAATCGGCATGAGGTCGTCCGTCTTGCCGTCGATGTCCTTGCCCATGAGCTGAATGCGGTCGCCGTTCGATACGGCGAAATAGTGGTCCTTGTTCACC
>CAZCXQ010000323.1:0-2028 GCA_964502655.1 uncultured Sphingorhabdus sp. | reverse complement strand
ATTGCTGAATTGGGCAACCGCTTCCTCAACAACCCCGTTCGTGTGTCGGTTGCACCTGCGTCCACCACTGCGGAGCGCGTTGAGCAATTCGTGACCTTTGTCGAACAGCGCGAAAAGCAGACCTTGCTAACGCTCAAGTTGCAAAGCGAAGAGATTGATCGTGCACTTGTGTTCACGCGCACCAAGCATGGCGCTGACCGCGTTGTGCGTGGGCTTGCTGGTGCCGGCATCCAATCGGCCGCCATTCACGGTAACAAAAGCCAAGGCCAGCGTACCGCTGCGCTGCAGGCATTTCGTGACGGCAAGATCAAAATCCTCGTCGCAACCGATATTGCCGCGCGCGGCATTGATGTTCCCGGCGTAAGCCATGTGTTCAACTTTGAACTGCCAAATGTGCCTGAACAATATGTGCACCGCATCGGTCGTACCGCGCGTGCGGGCCGTGAAGGCATTGCGATGAGCTTCGTTGCGGGTGACGAGCGTGGCTATATGAAGGATATTGAGCGTCTGACGGGCGTGCGCGCCATGACACTTGGTTTGCCTGAAGGCTTCCGTGCGGCTGTTGCGGCATTACCACCCCCCGTTGCCGACAAGAAACCGCAACAGGCCCGTGGCGGTCGCGGTGGCGGTCAACCCGGTGGCGGTCGTACGAACTATGCTGGCAAGAAATTGGGCGGCAACAATGGCGGCACTGGCTTGAACGGCGAAACCCGCAACCGGACGCATGCACCACAAGGTGGATGGCAGCCAGCCATCGGACCGCGTGACGGCAGCCGCGAAGGCAGCCGCGATGCGCGTCCACGCAATGACAATGCCGCAAGCGGTGACCGTCGTCCTACCGCCGACCGTGCATTTGCCGCGCGCAGCGAAAACCGTCGCGATCCCGGCGCTCCCGCGCGGAACTATGGTCCTAAAAAGGGCGGTAACAAAAACTACCGAGGTTCCGTGAAACGCGCTGGGTAATGTGACTCCAGGGCGTCATCCTGAACTTGTTTCAGGATAGCAAACAAACGTAGCGCGTTATCCTGAAACGAGTTCAGGATGACGCGTCGCTATTTTTATCAATGTCGGAAGTGGCGCATTCCGGTGAAGACCATGGCCAGACCAGCCGCGTCGGCAGCGGCAATCACTTCATCATCCCGCATCGATCCGCCCGGTTGAATAACCGCCGTTGCGCCCGCTTCAGCGGCAGCCAGCAAGCCATCTGCAAACGGGAAAAACGCATCTGAGGCGACTGCCGATCCAACGGTACGCGGCGTTGCCCAACCATAAGTCTCGGCAGCTTCGGTTGCCTTAATCGCGGCAATCCGCGCGCTGTCGCGTCGGTTCATTTGGCCTGCGCCAATACCCGCGGTTGCGCCATCCTTGGCATAGACAATGGCGTTCGACTTTACATGCTTGGCCACGGTCCAGGCAAAGCGGCAGTCGGCCAGTTCCTGTGCCGATGGTGCACGCTTGGTCACCACTTTGAAATCGCTGTCGGCAACATGGCCGTTATCGCGTGACTGCACCAGAAGACCGCCCGTGATCGGCTTAATCGACAAGCCGCCACGCTTTGGATCGGGCAGATCGCCCGTCAACAAAAGCCGCAGATTCTTTTTCTTTGCGAACACCGCCTTTGCGGCATCATCCGCCGATGGCGCGGCCACGACTTCGGTGAATATCTCGGTGATAGCCTCCGCAGTAGCACCATCCAGCGGGCGGTTAACCGCGACAATACCGCCAAATGCCGACACGCTGTCGCACTCGAGCGCCGCGCGGTACGCGTCGATTAAGGTTTCGCCCGTTGCCACGCCGCAGGGGTTGGCGTGCTTGACGATGACGACCGTAGGCGGTCCGTCGCGAAACTCGCTGACCAGTTCCAGTGCCGCATCAGCGTCATTATAATTATTATAGGACAGCTCTTTCCCCTGCACCTGTTCGGCTTGGGCAATCCCCGATCCATGCGGACCGACGGGCACATACAGTGCCGCGCGCTGATGTGGGTTTTCGCCATAGCGCAATTCGGTTTCGCGATTTCCGTTCACG
>CAZCXQ010000322.1:0-2029 GCA_964502655.1 uncultured Sphingorhabdus sp. | reverse complement strand
AGGGCGCTTTGCGAACGATAGCCGCCCTTCGACTTTTCGCCAGCGCTTGCGCGCTGACGGCTCAGGACTTCGGTGTTTTTTGTACCTTAACCAGCCCGCAAGAACCGCGCCACGAAAAATCCGTCAAGGCCACCCTGATCGGCAAGCATGGGGGGCATGGTGCGGACATGGCCATGTGCATTGGCAACGACGCCCGCTGGCAATTCGTCCGCGGTCGCCGCCAAAGTTGTATATTCCGGCTGCCGCGCCAGAAACGCCTCTGCCTGTGCCTCGCCCTCATGCGGTTCAAGTGAACAGGTCGCGAAGACCAAGGTGCCACCGGGCTTCACCCATTGCGCTGCACGGTCCAGCATCGCGCTTTGAATCGCCGCCAGATTGTTGATGGCTTTCAGGTCTATGCGCTGCAAAACATCGGGATGGCGCCGCATCGTGCCCGTCGCACTGCATGGCGCATCCAGCAGGATGGCGTCGAACAATTGCCCCGGTTTCCAATCCATGACGTCGGCATTGACGCGCTCAGCATTTAATTGCGTGCGTTCCAGATTGGCCATCAGCCGGTCCATGCGCCGGGCACTGTTATCAAGCGCGGTCACGGTAAAGCCTGCAGCCGAAAGCTGCATAGTCTTCCCGCCGGGGGCTGCACATAAATCGAGCGCCCTTTTACCCTGCCCGTTGCCCAGCAAGCGCGCAGGAAGGCTGGCAGCGAGATCCTGCACCCACCATGCGCCTTCGTCATAGCCATCGAGTTCTTCGATCGCGGTTCCGCGCGGCAAACGGACATGCCCGGGCATCAGGCTGACGCCGCCCAGTCGTTCTGCCCAGGCCTGTGTGGCAGAAGGATCGCGCAAGGCAAGATCAAGCGGCGGCGGTTCTGACAATGCCGCCTGCGCGCCGGCAATCATTTCGTCGCCCCATACCGGATGCCAGCGCATCATCACTGCCTCTGGCAACGACGGCAGATCGGGCAGCGTGGCTTCGGCGCGCAAGAGCGACCCCAACACGCCATGCACCAGCCGCCGTGGTCCGCCATCAACCAGCGGCAGCGCGGTCGCAATCGCGGCATGGGCGGGTGTGCCCAGCCGCAATATTTGCGCCAGCGCCAGCCGCAATACCATGCGTGCCTTGGCATCATCTGGCAGTGGCTGTTTGGTTTTGCTGTCAATCAACTGGTCCAGATCCACCGACCAGCGCAGCGTTTCTTGCGCAATCGCGATGGCGAGCGCGCGGTCCGGCGGCGACAGCCCTTTGGTCGCATTTGCCGTCGCTTGATCCAACGGCGTGCCCATGCGCATAACGGTATCAAGCAACCGCAATGCGGCGCGGCGGGTCGGAAGTCCGGAAATTTCTTCAGTCATACACAGCGCACTAGGCGTCTGCGCCAAACAAGGGAAGAGCGGTTCGATGTCACGCCATCGCCAAGCTTCACCTTGCAAACGGGCGCATCTGCACCGATGTAGGGGTTAACCAAACGCGCTTTCGAAGGAGAAGCTTCATGGGCACGCGCCCTTCACATGTCAAAGCACCCGATTATTTGTCGAAAAGCCCGCCCGTGCCGGCACCGAAAGCGGTTGATCGCGAACCCGAACCAGATGCGGAAAGACTGGACCCCGTGCGTTATGGTGATTGGGAATTGAAGGGCGTGGCGGTCGATTTTTAACCCGCCTATCGTCCATCGATATTCCGGCATATCATAGGCTGCGCTGCCTAGGGTCAGGACCCATAAACGGCGCTGACACCTCGGGCCGCACGCGCACCAATCGCCCGGTCGCTTTATCAATCATCGCCCAGGTCGTATTGGCCCGCACAATGACCTTGCCCGCAGCATCGACAAAATCCACCCGCCGGTCGAATTGCGCACCCTTTGGTTCGCTTTCAATCCAAGTGTTGGCGGTTACGCTCTCGCCTGCGGCAATGTTCCCACGGTAATCAATTTCGTGCCGGGTCACGACCCAGAAATAGGCGGCGATATGTTCAGGCGCGGCAACCGCCTGCCAATGCGCTGTTGCCATGTCCTGAATCCACCGCACCC
>CAZCXQ010000321.1:0-2034 GCA_964502655.1 uncultured Sphingorhabdus sp. | reverse complement strand
CATTGAAAGTGGCGTTCAGCGATGCAACTGTTTCGGTCTTTTCAGAACGGTTCATGCATTACTCCTTTTTCAGACTTCGCCGGCAAGCCGACAAAATCCAACACGAAAAGCGAAACACCCGGCTGGGCGATCCGCTGACTTCAGTCCGTGGGGAAGTTTCATGCCGAACTCACACGATCTAAAATCGGGAGCGGTGGCGAAGGATGGCAAAAGCCAGTCCTGAAATCTCTATCCCCGTCTAGGCTGGACATTAAGAACGGCAAATTCCGTTCACCAACTGTCTCGGACGGTTGCCGGTGGAGCCGTCGCCCCACCGAACGAGGCGGGCATTAGCAGGGTTAGACGCAGAGTCAAGGGCGACCGCCGCTTTGATCGCTGCCCGCTGCGATCGCGTTTCAAAATCCTATGAAAGTCCGGACAATTTATCTTACTGGACAATCCTTGCCTCGCTGACTTAATCGAAATGCAATTCATCAGGTTAAAGGACACAATGATATATGGCCGACACGCGTGAAAAAACGGCGGCGCTGATTGGCGCATATTATGCTGCATTCAATGCCATGGATGTTGAAGGCATCTTGGCATGTCTGGATGACAATGTGGCGCATGATATCAATCAAGGGGACCGTGAAACCGGCAAGCTCGCCTTTCGTGCCTTTCTTGGCCGCATGGACCATGCCTATAGTGAACAGCTGCGTGACATTGTCATTATGACCAGCGAAGACGGCAAGCGTGCGGCGGCGGAATTCATCGTCGACGGGGTTTACAAGGTTGCTGATGAAGGCTTTCCTGCCGCGCATGGCCAGAGCTACAGCTTGCCAGCGGGCGGCTTCTTTGAGGTTGCGGACGGAAAAATCACACGCGTTTCGGTCTATTATAATCTTGCCGACTGGATCGCGCAGGTTTCATGACCGTAGACGTCCGTTCCTTGACGGATCCCGAGGAGCGCTGGGCCGCCATTCCGGCGCTGTCTGATCTGCGTATCCGTGTTTTTCGCAGCTGGCCCTATCTGTATGACGGCAGTGCAGAGTATGAAGCCGCTTATATGGCCGAATTTGTGCGCGAACCGGGTTCGGTGCTTGTCGTCGCCCGGGACGGT
Source organism: uncultured Sphingorhabdus sp. (assembly GCA_964502655.1). Classification (GTDB taxonomy): domain Bacteria; phylum Pseudomonadota; class Alphaproteobacteria; order Sphingomonadales; family Sphingomonadaceae; genus Sphingorhabdus_B. The sequence continues at coordinate 935 of CAZCXQ010000321.1, read as the reverse complement.
GATGCAATCATCGGCGCGGCTACGGCGTCTCCATTGGAGGGGCAGAAGCCGGACATCCAGAATCCTTTCCGCGAACAAGGAATGGATGTTGCGCAGATATTCTATTTCGGGGAATCGGTTCTGTTGCCGCAATATCAGGGGCAAGGCATTGGGCACCGGTTTTTTGACGCGCGTGAAGACGCAGCGCGCGCCGCAGGGGCCCGGAAAACTGCCTTTTGTGCGGTGATCCGTCCTGACGATCATCCGATGCGGCCCGAAACACCACGCGATCTCCATCCATTCTGGCGCGCCCGCGGCTATGCCCCGGTGCCCGGTTTGACAGGAACGATTGAGTGGCAGGATCTGGGCGATGATTTCGAAAGCGCGCATGCGATGCAATTCTGGATGCGCGACCTGTGACCGCGTCGGTCCGTATAGCGGCGGCCCAATATCCCATCGGGGAACCCGATAGCTTTGCCAGTTGGCAAGGTAAGGTCGGGCAGTGGGTGAGCGATGCCGCCGCGCAAGGCGCACAGATTTTGGTGTTTCCCGAATATGCGGCGATGGAATTGGCCGCGATCGACAAAGCGACGGCGAGCGATCTGCACGCCTCATTGCGGGCAGTGGTTGCTTTGGGGCCAAGAATTGACGCCCATTATGCGGATCTCGCCCGGCAATTTGGGGTCGTCCTGCTCGGTGGAACCCGTCCCTTTGGCGATGAGGCTGGGCAGATTGTAAACAGGGCGACGCTGTATATGCCGGACGGGCAAACGGCGTATCAGGACAAGATTATGATGACCCGGTTCGAACGTGAATCCTGGGACATTAAGGGCGGAAAAAGCCTGCGAGTTTTTCGGACATCTTTGGGAATGCTGGGCATTTCTACCTGCTATGACATCGAATTCCCGATGATCGCGCGGGCGCAGGCACAAGCTGGCGCACAGGCCATTCTCTGC
>CAZCXQ010000320.1:0-2048 GCA_964502655.1 uncultured Sphingorhabdus sp. | reverse complement strand
GGCCTTGGTTTATCCAAGCTGGTCATGTGCGTGATAACCGAAGAGCTGTCGCGTGGCTGGATCGGCGCGGGGTCGCTGAGCACACGGTCTGAAATCGCCGGTGAATTGATTTCCATGGGCGGCACAGAAGCGCAAAAGGCGCATTGGCTGCCGAAAATCGCGAGCGGAGAAGTCTTGCCGACGGCAGTGTTCACCGAACCCGACACCGGGTCCGATCTCGGCGCGCTGCAAACCCGCGCGCAACGGACCGCTGATGGATGGACGATCAATGGAGCCAAGACATGGATTACGCATGGCAGCCGTTCCGATCTGATGACGATGCTGGTGCGCACGTTGCCCGATGCGAAAGGCTATGCCGGGCTGTCGATGTTGCTCGTCCCCAAGCCGCGCGGAACAGAAGGCGACTCGTTTCCGGCGATGGGCATGACCGGCAGTGAGATCGAAGTGCTGGGCTATCGGGGTATGCGTGAATATGCGTTGCAATTTGATGACATGCTTGCCCCTGATGACGCTTTATTGGGCGGCGAAGAGGGGCAGGGGTTCAAGCAGTTGATGCGTACCTTTGAAGGCGCACGTATCCAGACCGCAGCGCGCGCCGTGGGTGTTGCGAAACGTGCGTTGGAGCTTGGCCTCGACTATGCCGTCAACCGCAAGCAGTTTGGCAAGGCGATCATCGGGTTTCCGCGCGTTGCGGATAAATTGGCCATGAGCGTGGCCGATTTCGTGATGACCCGTGAGCTGACTTACGCTGCTGCGCGCGCCAAGGATTCCGGCAAACGCTGCGATATTGAGGCGGGCATGGCGAAGCTGCTGGCGGCCCGCGCGGCGTGGAGCAATGCCGATGCCAGCCTACAAATTCATGGCGGCAATGGCTATGCGTTGGAATATGAAATCAGCCGCGTTTTGTGTGATGCGCGGATCCTGAATATCTTTGAAGGTGCCGCAGAAATTCAGGCGCAGGTGATCGCCAAGGGCTTGATGGGAGGCGCAAACTGATGGGGGCATCGGATGCTTGGATCGGTCGCGACGAGGTGCGGACAGACAGGGTAGATGCGGGGCTGGTTTCGCGCTGGCTTGCAACCTTTGACCGGGATGCGCCGAGCGATGGCAATGTGCCGCAGGGTTTGCACTGGTGCCTTTGCTTGCCAGACGCAGCAACCGCAAAGCTTGGGCCCGATGGGCATCCGTTGCGCGATGATGGCGTAGAAAGCTTCCTACCGCCAGTGCTGCTGCCGCGCCGTATGTGGGCCACAAGCAAAGTCGCGTTTTTGCAGCCGTTACATATTGGCGCAGTCGTCACGCGGACGTCGCGCATATTGTCCATCTCGGAAAAGTCCGGCAATTCAGGGCAGCTGGTTTTTGTCGATGTCGCGCATGAAACCTCCACTGAAAACGGACTGGCCGTGCGCGAGGTACAAAGTATCGTGTATCGCGAAGCCGCGGGATTAGAAACGCCGCTATCACCTCCCGTGGAAAGCGCGTGCAGCTTTGACACCAATGGCTGGGACGGTCAGCGCGTTGTTGTCCCAAGCGAGCCAATGCTTTTCCGTTATTCCGCGCTCACATTCAACGGCCACCGGATCCATTATGACTTGCCATTTGCGCGCGAGGTAGAACGCTATCGCGGGTTAGTGGTCCATGGTCCGCTGATAGCGAGCTTGCTGCTGGACCTTGCCCGCCGGGCGTTGGGGGACAATGCATTGGCCAATTTCGCCTTCCGGGGTCTATCTCCAGCAATCTGCGGAGAGGCCTTGCATCTGGTGATGCGCGGATCAGGCAAAGAGATTGAACTGGCCGCCTTTGCAGGCGACGGACGACAGATCATGGCAGCTTCGGCGCAAGGACATATTTGACATGAATGAGAGTGAAAATATCGCCGAAATCCGCCGTGCGGTTCAGGCATTATGCGCCGATTTTCCCGGTGCATATTGGCGGGAAAAAGACAGCGCCCGCGCCTATCCGGGTGAATTTGTCGATGCGCTGACCAAGGCCGGGTTCCTCGCGGCGTTGATTCCGGAAGCTTATGGTGGGTCGGGGCTCACGCTCTC
>CAZCXQ010000319.1:0-2086 GCA_964502655.1 uncultured Sphingorhabdus sp. | reverse complement strand
TTGCGAAAAATAGCTGCCGAACTCGATGTACTCGTGCGCCACGCCCGCTGCGGCCGATAAAAATCGTTCACAACCACTGCCGACATCGAAATCAGTCCGGAATTGATCGCCGCTGCGGCGATCACGCCTACGGTGACCAGCCCGCGCAAGCCCGGTGGGATTTCAGACAGAATGAACGACATGAAGACTGTGATTTTTTCGCCTGCGAACGCGTTGGTAGCGCCGACGCTCACGCCCATCAGGTCGGGGCGGTTGTAGAAGATGTGGAGCAGCGATCCAATCGCCATGAATAAAGCCACCACAGGGATTGCCGCCCACATGCTCGCATACAAAGCGCGTTTGCCCGATTGTGCATTTTCGCATGCCAGAAAGCGCTGCGTCGTGTCCTGATCGAGCCCGACATTGCCGATATAGAGCAGCACCAGCCCGGTCAGGATCGCCCAAACGGTAAACGGCTTGGTAAAATCGAACGACCAGTCAAACAAACGCAGCTTGTCCATTCCGTCGGGTGCAGATTGAAGCGCGTTCCAGATTTCCGGGGCAGGCGCGGGAATTTTCACCAGCAGAAAGATGAGCACCAGCACCGCGCCACCAAAATAGAGCACAACCTGCACCAAATCGCTCCAGATCACAGCATTCAGCCCGCCGAACAGTGTGAACACAACACCGAAGACGACAAGGACCGCCGACGCGATAACGATATGTTGCGGCTCGACATCCAGGAAGATGATCATCGAAACCGCAATAGCGGCGAGATACAACCGCGCACCGCTCGCCAAGATCCGGCCGACGAGATACATCCCCGCCGCCGCGCGTCTTGCGGTCGCGTCGAAACGGGCCTCCAGCAATTCATATACCGTGGTCGCACCGATTGCGTAAAATCGCGGGATCAGGAAACGTGCGACGATAAAGGCCGCGATGATCGCGGCGAAGTTGCTTGTGAGATAGCTATAATCACCGCGATAGCTGTTATCGGGGGCGCCGAGAAATGTTGCCGCCGACTGCATTGTCGACAGAACGGATACCGCGACCAGCCAGACCGGCGCATGATGGCCGGCGAGGAAATAGTCATCCGCCGTTTTGGACCGCCGTGTCGCCTGATAGCCGGCAAATGCCAGCAATGCGACATAGGCAAGCAATATGCCCCAGTCATAAACGGTGAATGCTAATGGCATGAATGCTCCCCCAAGGCTGAGCCATTAGCGGAACATGCCTGTTTGTTCAAATGCGCTACCGCGCCATATATGCATCCAGCGTTTCGTGGTAATGGCGTATGCGGCTTTCCTGATAGCGCGCCAATGTCACACCCGGTTTCTTCGACGCGCGCAGACCTTTTTGGATCCGCTTCAGATTGTCGGTGTCCTGATCCGCAACCATTGCGGCCGAACCAAGCTCCGGAGCGTCGGCCCATTTCTGATCCAGCCCCAGCATCGTCATTTTTGCGGGTTCCGGATGCGATCCGTCGGGGGCTTTGGAAAACAGGAACATGATTTCCATGATCGAGCTTTCGGGATCGTCGCCGTTCGGGCGGAAACGGTAGGTGATGGGCAACGCCTGCCCGCCCCACGGCACCATATTGGGGAAAAGCATATATTCGATCAGATCGAGCGATTCCGAATCCGATAGGGCGGACATGTCACGGCCAATCGAGCGCGAAATCTTCTCCCGCGCGCGTTCGGCCAGCTTGCCGCGCGCGGTTTCGCCCTCGCCCACTTCAATGGGCTTGCCTGCAAAAAAGGGTACATCGCGGCGCATTTCCTCGATGGTTTGCTCTGGCGTGGTTGCGGGCTTCGATGGGCTGGCGACGCCCTGAACGCTGATCATCCGGCTGACATGGCGTACACCGGGCCAAACGTCATATTGGGTGTTGCTGTCTCCATAATAGCTCAGCACCTGCCCATGCGCGAACGGCACATGATATGCCTCGACAAAAGCCTCCATCGCCAATTTCCAGTTGCATGGCATAATCTTGGCAACATGCGCCGCGACATAGCGGTCTTCCAGATTGAACGACGCAAAATGCTCGGGCAGATTTTCGAGATAGGTTTCAAGTGGTTCGGCATCGGCATCAAAATTAATGAAAACA
>CAZCXQ010000318.1:0-2099 GCA_964502655.1 uncultured Sphingorhabdus sp. | reverse complement strand
TGACGCGGCCATTATCATGGAGGAAATTCAATCCTCAGGCTGCAACGGCGCGTCCGCCCATGCCCAGATGTACATCATGAACACGTTGCTTAAATATGGCAGCGAAGAACAGAAGCAGGAATATCTGCCACGTATCGCGACAGGCGAGCTGCGCCTGCAGGCCTTTGGTGTGTCCGAACCGACCAGCGGCACGGATACGCTTTCCTTGCGGACGGTGGCTGTGCGGGATGGCGACGAATATGTCATCAATGGCCAAAAATTATGGACGAGCCGCGCGGAATATTCCGACCTTATGCTCTTACTCGCGCGCACGACGCCGCGTGAAGATGTCACCAGCAAGACGGAGGGGCTCTCGGTTTTCCTCATCGATATGCGCAAAGTGGTTGGCAACGGCATGACCATTAAACCCATCCGCACGATGATGAACCATTCAACGACCGAAATCTTCTTTGATGATATGCGGATACCCGCGTCAGCCTTGGTTGGCGAAGAAGGCAAAGGTTTCCGCTACATCCTGTCCGGCATGAATGCCGAGCGTATCCTTATTGCCGCCGAATGTATTGGCGACGCCAAATGGTTCATTAAAAAGGCCAGCGATTATGCGAGCGAACGCAACGTCTTTGGTCGCGCCATTGGGCAGAACCAAGGCGTGCAGTTCCCGATTGCGCGCTGCTACGCCCAAATGTGCGCAGCGGAACTGATGGTGCATCATGCAGCGCGGGTATTTGACGCTGGAGGTAACCCGGGTGCGGAGGCGAATATGGCCAAGCTTCTGGCGTCAGAAGCCAGCTGGGCCGCCGCCGACATGTGCGTCCAAACGCATGGCGGCTTTGGCTTTGCCGAAGAATATGATGTCGAACGCAAGTTCCGTGAAGCACGCCTCTATACCGTGGCCCCCATCAGCACCAATCTGATCCTAAGCTATCTTGCCGAGCATGTACTGGGGCTGCCGCGCAGCTATTGAGTCAGGCTGCGTCTTTGGATGAGTTAACCAGAGCCAAAACGCGCGGGGCATGTTCTTTGCGGCAAATAAGCAGATCGGGCATGTACACATCACGCTGGTTATAGACCAACGGACTCCCGTCGACGCGGCTGACGTGCAGGCCGTGTGCGGCCGCGACCGCGACGGGTGCGCAGCTATCCCATTCATATTGCCCGCCGGTATGCAGATAGATGTCGGCTTCGCCGCGGACCACGGCCATCGCTTTGGCCCCCGCAGACCCCATGGGGATGAGCTCAGCGCTCAATGCTTCGGCCACGGCGACAGCCTCGGGCGCCGGGCGCGTCCGGCTGACCACCATGCGGAGTTTTTCGGGGGCTGGGGGGATGATGGCTGGCTGATCCGTGCGCAGAACCAAATCCAGCGCCGGAAGTGCAACGGCGCCAATGACGGGCGCACCGTCGATTGCCAGCGCAACATGGACCGCCCAATCGGACCGGCCTTCGCTATATTCGCGGGTGCCATCGACCGGGTCGATAATCCACACGCGTGATTTGGAAAGGCGGGCGTCAGTGTCTTTGCTTTCTTCCGACAAAAGACCATCATCAGGGCGTTGTTCGGCAAGCGTTCGGATCAGATATTGGTTGGCGGTTTGATCGCCCGCGTTGCCCAATTCCTTCGCGACCAACCCACTGGTCTCACGCATTTCGAGAACCAAAGCGCCTGCGGCCTTTGCCAAATATGCGGCAAGGTCGGTATCGTCAGCGATGATGCTCATTTGAGCGGCATCAACTGGCGCACGATATACTCGGCTGCCTCAGCCGGGCTCATCTCGACGGTGTTCACGCGAATGTCGGGATGTTCGGGCGGTTCATAGGGGCTGTCGATGCCAGTGAAGTTTTTAAGTTGGCCGGCGCGCGCTTTTTTATACAAGCCCTTCACATCGCGCGCTTCAGCGACCTCCAGCGGCGTATCGACGAAGATTTCGACAAATTCGCCCTCGGGTAACATCGCCCGCACCATGTCGCGTTCGGCGCGGAATGGTGAAATGAACGCGGTCAGGACAATCAGCCCCGCATCCGCCATCAATTTGGCGACTTCGCCGACGCGGCGGATATTCTCGATCCGGTCGGTTTCGGTGAAGCCCAAATCTTTGTTC
>CAZCXQ010000317.1:0-2102 GCA_964502655.1 uncultured Sphingorhabdus sp. | reverse complement strand
GCAGGAACAGAAAATTGCGTTTCTCGCCGGAAATCTTGGTAAGGAACCTGCCTTGATTTTTTCCAGCAGCGCGCGCGTTGCGCCGCCAAGCGGGTCTGAATTACTGGCGATGAAAGATCGGGAAAATGCAGAGAAGGTTGTTATTCAACCGATTAGTGAGGACCGGCAAAAGGCAATTCGCTACTTGCGCTTGGGCAAGCCTCTGCAAAAACCGTTGATGCTGGAGACAGGTTCCATGCGCGGACCATTGGCGGCGCTCGATACCTGCATTGACAATCTTCTCAGCAGTTGGGGCATCGATGTCGAAAAGCACAAGACGCTCAGCCAACGGGCCACGCCGCTTCAGCCGCCGGGCAAATGGATTGTGTCATCCGACTATCCGATCGCCATGCTCGCTGCTGGCCAACCTGCGCTCGTAAATTTCCGGCTCACCGTTGGACCTGATGGCATACCAACCGCATGCCATATTCAAGCAACAACACGGCCCAAATTTTTTGACGATGCTGTCTGCAAATCCGTAATGCGGCGTGCGCGTTTTTCCCCCGCACTTGATGCGCAGGGTCAGCCATTGGTGTCTTACTACCAAAACAATGTCTATTTCAGGCTGCCCTAAGAATTCAAAACCCGCTTAAAAAGCTGGCGAGATTTTCGCCCAAATTGTCGACCGCATAGCCGCCCTCGGTCAGCACAACCGTTGGCAATCCGGTCGCAGCAATGTCCCTCGCCAGCGTGGCATAATCCGATGTCTTCAGTGCGAAATTGGCGATTGGGTCGCCTTCAAAGGTATCCGCGCCGAAGCTGACAATCAGCAGGCCGGGGTCAAACCGGGCAATGGCGTCTAGGGCGGTCGCTTGGGCGGCGCGGAACGCTCCGATCATTGTTCCTTGCGGCAATGGCAGATTCAGCGTCGCGCCTTCCCCTGCGCCTTCGCCGACTTCATCGGCATGGCCCCAGTAAAAGGGGAAATCGGTCGCCGGGTCTGCGTGGACAGAGGCATAAAAGACATCGCCCCGGTCCCAGAAAATATCCTGCGTGCCGTTGCCATGGTGATAGTCAATGTCGAGAATGGCCACGCGCGCGATACCGGCGTCGCGCGCGGCTTGTGCCGCAACCGCCGCCTGATTGATGAAGCAATATCCGCCAAGATAGTCGGCCCCTGCATGATGCCCGGGCGGACGGCACAAAGCGGTGGCAACGCGTTCGCCCGCCAGCACAGCATCAAGCGCCGACAAGGCCGACTGCGTGCTCCAATAGGCTGAGGTCCAGCTGCCTGCGGTCAATGGCGTAGAGCTGTCCATGCTGTAGCGACCGGCCAAGGCGTCAATACGCGTCAAGTCCAACGCGCGCCGACGCACCACTGGCCATATATAGCCCATCACATCACCTGACCGTCCGGCGGCAAGCCAACGGTCATGCGCAGTCTTCAGATACGCGACATAACCCGCATCATGCACCGCCAATATTGGTGCTTCCCCATGGTCGGTGGGCTGTGCCGTGGCGGGCACGCCAGCACATAGCGCCTGCGCGCGCGCGGGCGTTTCGGCATAAGGGACGAACGCGCCATTATGCAGCTCTTGAACCGGCGCATGGTCAAGCTGGCGGGGATCAAAAAACAGGCGCATCGTTCGGCATATTCCAGTTTACAGGAAGCCCCGCATAGCCCGACAATATGCACTTTGCGAGAGCTTGCGCGTTTGTTTTTTGGCGCTCGCCGCCGGTGAATTGTCCGAAGAAGAACGCACCGCCTGGTTCCGCGATCATCTTACCTAGGGCAGCAAATCGGCGGGCTGCGTGGGTTCGCTGAGTATCTTTTCCATCCGGCGCCAGCGCTCGGTTTGGTCGGGATTGCCGCGCTCGATATAGCCACGGACGAGGTCTTTGCCCCAGCCATAGTTGATAACATAGCTGCGATAATGGTCGGTAAACGCCACGGATTGTTCGGCACGCGCGGGCGATAGCAATAGATATTTCTGCGTCAGTTCAAGTGCCTGCGCGCGGGATATTTCCCCGTCGAGATACATTTTCGCAATGGTCAGCCGCGCGCCCGACAGCATCTCGGTCATTTGCTGGCGGTCGCCGCGCACGGGCCAGAGCTGGGGCGC
>CAZCXQ010000316.1:0-2119 GCA_964502655.1 uncultured Sphingorhabdus sp. | reverse complement strand
GTGCGTCTTGCGGATGAAGGCGGGATTGCGGGGCGGCATTTCTTGCCGACGCCATCGCCGCGCTTCCCAAGGAAGCCCGCGGGGCCGCACGCAAGGGCGGAATCGTGTTCGGCGCGCTCGATATTTATCACCATGCCGCGTTGAAACCCGCTGCCGCCAAATGGCGCGCCGCCTTGTTTGCCGCGCGCGACAGCCGTGCCATGCCAGTGCTGCCACCCGAAAGCGCGGTGCATTTGAAAACATGGAATTTTGCGAACCCGTCGGAGGCCAGAAATGCGGGCTATCGCCGGATTGGTGATGAATATGTGCGTATCGATTTGGCCGAACGCGTTATCAAAAAAGCGCATGAAGCGCGCGGGCAGAACAATGTTTTTGGCATGGACATGGCCTTTGCAACCTCGCTGGGTATTAGCGAGGCCGGTTTGAAAGCGCTGATGCGCGACGCCGGTTTCCGTCCGGCCGACGCGGCGGTTGTACCTGAGGCAGCGGCTGATGCTATTCCGGCTGATGAAACGCCCGTGGTCGACGAAAGCACGCCAGCCGAAGCAACACCAGCGCCCGAGCCTGAAGCCGCAGTTGAAGCGACTGCCGCCGATGCCGCACCAGAGCAAACCGCGCCAAAAGAAACAGCGCCCGTCGTGCTGACGCATTGGCGCTGGGTGGGCTTGCCCAAGCCACGCTCGCCCGAACAGCGCAGGCCGCATGCTTCTGCAGAACGAAAGCCGCACGCGTCGGCAAAGCCGAAGGCGAAGCCCGATCGCACGCCGCCAGCACCAAAGCCAAGTGCGCCGCCGTCGGCATTGGCCTTGCAATTGGCTGCGCTCAAGGGCCTCAAGCTCTAAAAGGTCGGGCAAGTCTTGCGGATCGACAAGCTGCTGTTCTTTCTGCGATTGGCCAAAAGCCGTTCGCTGGCGCTCAGTTGGGTAGAGGCTGGACATATAAGGTTGAATGGCCGCCGGATCGAAAAGGGCAGCGCCGCGGTTCGCGTTGGCGATATCATCACCATGCCATTGGGCGAGGCTGTTTTGACGCTAAAGCTGCTGTCTGTCCCTGTTCGGCGAGGTCCGGCATCAGAGGCGCAGCTTTTCTATCAACGTATCGACTAAAAAATTGGCGACTCGGTGCAATCCGGCGTTGACTTCCCCCTGCGCCTCGCAATAGGCAGATGACGTGAAACGGCTAATCCGCCGTTATGTATGGGAGAGTTCCGCAAATGACTTATGTCGTTACCGATGCCTGCATCCGCTGCAAATATATGGACTGCGTTGAAGTATGTCCGGTGGATTGCTTCTATGAAGGCGACAATATGCTCGTCATCAACCCAAATGAGTGCATCGATTGCGGCGTATGCGAACCCGAATGCCCTGCCGAAGCGATTTTGCCAGACACCGAAAGCGGTTTGGAACAATGGCTTGAGCTGAACGCAACCTATAGCGCAGAATGGCCGAACATCACATCCAGCCGCGAACCGCCTGCAGACGCAGACGAGCATAAGGGCGAAGAAGGCAAGTTCGACAAATATTTCAGCGCTGAGCCCGGCGAAGGCGATTAAGCCTTCGCGGCACGCCGCTCTTTAAGCCAGCTTCTTTGATAGGATTCTACTTCGCGTAGAGCCTCAAAGACCGTGACGGTCGGCTTCGTCCGGCCGGTACGTCCCAGCGCGTATATCTGGCTGTAAAACCAATATTGGGTCGCAAAACCTTCAATCCCGCGCACCGCCTTTATCTTGCGTAGGCTGGATAACCACTCGGGCAACAGCTTAAGCTGGTTTTCAACCTTGGGCAGCATCGCCAAGCCACCGAGCAGCCGCTTTGGTGCTTCAGGCATCACGCATAATGGCCGCGCCAATCCGACAACATCGGCCGCCCTGTTGCGAAGCGCCTGTTCCATGGCCGATGCGCTGCGGAAACCGCCAGTGACCATCAATGGAATGGTCAACTCGCTCTTCATCGCTTTGGCGAAATCAACGAAATAGGCTTCACGTGCGAGTGTGGTTTCCGCGACAGTTTGCGTCTCTTCGGCTTCCATCCCCTCAATGCCCAATAGCTTAGGCTGCTCATAGGTGCCGCCAGAAATCTCGATGAGATCAACGCCAGCATCCTGAAGCCAGCGGGCCACC
>CAZCXQ010000315.1:0-2146 GCA_964502655.1 uncultured Sphingorhabdus sp. | reverse complement strand
GCCAACGGCGGTCTCGATGACAATCTGCACGACACATATTATGTTGTCGCCCACGTCCATTATGTGTTGTCGCTTGGTGCGGTCTTCTCGCTCTTCGCTGGCTTCTATTACTGGTTTGGCAAGATGTCGGGTCGTCACCTGAACGAATTTTTGGGCCATCTGCACTTTTGGGTGTTCTTCATTGGCGTGAACGTATTGTTCTTCCCAATGCACTTCCTCGGAAACTCCGGCATGCCACGCCGCTACCCCGATTATCCAGAAGCCTTCGCTTACTGGAACGGCGTTGCGTCGATGGGCTATGCCATCATGGCTGTCGGTATCCTGATATTCTTCGTCAACGTGATCTGGTCTTTGCTGGCCGGTCGCCGCGCGGAAGACAATTATTGGGGTGAAGGTGCGACAACGCTTGAGTGGACGTTGACGAGCCCTCCACCATATCACCAGTTCGAAACGCTGCCGGTTATCAAGTAACCGGCGGCGGTTCGCCGCTTCAAAGCTTTAAGGCGTTTGGATACGGACATGACAACCGCAGCGCGTGACATATTAATGCCCGCCGAATGGCGTGACTTCTGGGCTTTAACTAAGCCCAGAGTTATGTCGCTTGTCGTGTTCACCGCTTTATGCGGTCTGCTGGCCGCGCCTGGCAATATCCACCCCATCATCGCCTTTACGGCAGTCCTGTGCATTGCATTGGGCGCTGGTGCATGTGGTTCGCTGAACCAGTATTACGAAGCCGATGTCGACGCCAAAATGGCGCGGACGGCGCAGCGGCCATTGCCCGCCGGACGAATGGATCGTGAGGCCGCGTTGCACTTCGGCGTCGGCCTTGCTGCCTTTTCCGTGGGCATCATGGGTGTGGCCGTAAACTGGCTGTCGGCCGGTTTGCTGGCGTTTTCGATATTCTTTTATTCCATCGTCTACACAATCTGGCTTAAGCCCAATACGCCGCAAAATATCGTTATCGGCGGTGCTGCAGGCGCATTTCCGCCGGTCATTGGCTGGGCCGCAGTCACCGGTGATGTGACTTTGCTGCCGGTCTTGCTCTTTGCCATCATCTTCTTGTGGACCCCGCCGCATTTTTGGGCGCTGGCGCTGTTTATGAAGACCGATTACGGCGCAGCAGGCATTCCAATGCTGCCAAATGTGAAGGGTCAGCGCGTCACGCGTAACCAGATATTTGGGTATAGCTTTCCCATGGCGGGCGCAGCGATATTGCCGTTCATCTTGGGCGATAGTGGCTGGCTATATGGTGCGACTTCGATGTTGTTGAGCGGCGTATTTCTCGTCCTCGCATTCCGTGTCTGGCAAAATGAAGCAACCGATGCCGCGGCGATGAAGCCGGAGAAGCAGCTTTTCGCATTCTCGATCCTATATCTGTTTCTTTTGTTCGCCCTGTTCGCAATTGATCGTATGGTGATCGCATGACCCAGCCTGGCCAATCGCCCTATACCGCCGAAGAAACCGCGCTTATCCGCAAACGCCAAGCGGCGCGGTCGCGCGTGATGGGCGTCGCCCTTGTTGGACTGTGCATATTGTTCTTCCTGATCACAGTCGTAAAAGTCGGGGTCTGGGGCTGATGGCCATATCGAACGCAAAAACCGGATTGTTGGCGGGCGCGCTTGCGGTCTCAATGGTTGGAGTCGGCTTTGCGGCCGTTCCCCTGTATCGCCTGTTTTGTCAGGTGACGGGTTTCGGTGGCACAACGATGCGGGTTGACGCGGCGCAAGCGGCGACGGTGTCCGCTACCAACAAATCCATCGTCATCCGCTTTGACGCCAATCATCGCGGCGACTTGCCGTGGGAATTCAAGCCGGAACGCCCAACTGACACGGTCAGCATCGGCGCGAAGGACATGTCGATCTTCTTGGCAAAAAATCTGTCGAGCGAAGCGGTGACGGGGACGGCAACGTTTAACGTCACGCCCGAACTCGCGGGCAAATATTTCAACAAAATACAGTGCTTTTGCTTCACCGAACAGACACTTAAGCCCGGTGAACAGATTAGAATGCCGGTCCTATATTATGTTGATCCAAAGATCATGACCGATCCAGAAACCAAAGATATCGAAGAAATTACACTTAGCTACACATTCTACCCAGTGGAAAAGCCAAACACGGTGGACCCGCAGGCGAACGGAAGCTAAGAC
>CAZCXQ010000314.1:0-2153 GCA_964502655.1 uncultured Sphingorhabdus sp. | reverse complement strand
AAAGGTCCGGTCTGCGTAACCGAGTATCTTCCTCCGCCCTTTGTTTCCGCCAGGTGGCTATTTTCGCATGATCCCCCGATCGCAACACTTCAGGGATCATCCGCCCTTCCCAATCATTGGGTCGGGTATAGTGCGGATATTCAAGCAATCCTTGTTCAAAGGACTCCTCATCACCGCTGGAAGTCGCGCCCATTACGCCGGGAAGCAGCCGAATGCAAGCATCTAACAGCATTAAGGCGCCAATTTCGCCGCCCGAAAGGACGATATCGCCCATGGAAACCTGTTCAATATGGGGTCGGGCATCAAAAATACGCTCGTCAAAGCCCTCAAAGCGGCCACACAACACCGTAACACCTGGGCCTGCAGCAAGTTCGCGAATGCGGCTTTGGGTAATCGTCTTGCCACGCGGCGTCATCGCCAAAACGGGAACATTTGGCTGCTGAACAGACGCGTGATCGACCGCTGCCGCGAGTATATCCGCGCGCAGCACCATCCCTGCCCCGCCGCCAGCTGGCGTGTCGTCAACGGTCCGATGCTTGTCGGTCGCAAAGTCACGAATATGGATGGGCGCACATGACCATTTGCCCTCTTCAAGCGCGCGGCCAGCCAATGATATCCCCAGAGGACCGGGAAACATTTCGGGATATAGCGTCAGGATTTGGGCAGCGAACGTCATATGACGAAGTCGGCATCGATGACGATACGTCCGCCCGCTTGCGCGCCCCATTCAGGCACAGCCTCGACGGTCATTGGGACCATGAACTTTTTGCCCGGCTTACCATCAGCAGACGGCATATGAATTTCCAGAACATCGCTCGCGCCAAAATTTTCAACAGCAATGCAGTTGCCAAGGTCAGTGCCATCGGTTGAAACGCAAGGAAGCCCGAGAAGGTCGCTATAATAATATTCGCCCTCACCCAGTTCAGGCAAGGCATCACGCGGCACGGTCAACAATGTGCTGCGCAGTTTTTCCGCCGCATTGCGGTCATGTATTTCGGCAAAGCGCGCAATTGCGCCGTCTTTGGTTGGGCGGAGGGACTTAACCGTCAACGCACCATCATTAAAACTTTTGTAGCGTTTCAAGCTGTCTATATTTTCTGCAAACAGCTTGAGACGAACTTCACCCGTCACGCCGTGCGCGCCAGAAACGGCGGCAAGCGTGACGGTTGAGTCAGCCAAGGCTTAGCCCTCAGCCTTTTCTTCGGTTGCTTCTTCAGCTGCAGGTGCTTCTTCAGCTGCAGCTTCAGCAGGCGCAGCTTCTTCAGCGGCAGGCGCTTCTTCAACCGCAGGTGCGGCTTCTTCAGCGGCTACTTCTTCAACAACCTCTGGCTCAGGTGCTGGAGCGGCTGCAGCTGCTGCTGCGGCTTCTTCGGCTTCTGCAAGCTTGGCTGCCTTGTCTTCAGCGCGATCCTTGGCCTTCTGGCCTGGCTCACCCTTGTTCGGGTTGTTCTTAACCTTCCGCTCTTTAACGCCAGCAACGTCAAGGAAGCGTGCAACGCGGTCCGAAGGCTGCGCACCAGCGGCAAGCCAATGCTTCGCACGCTCGGTGTCAAGGATCATACGCTCTGCGCTGTCCTTGGGAAGCTGTGGGTTGTAGCTGCCGATACGCTCAATGAACTTACCGTCGCGTGGTGCGCGGGCGTCGGCTACGACGATTTTATAATAAGGACGCTTTTTCGAACCGCCCCGTGACAAACGCATGGATAATGCCATAAAACTAACTCACCTTTCTGAAATATTCTTAAATTAAATGTGATACTTATTTCTTTTTACTAAGAAGTCTTGCGAGGTCTGGCGGCATTCCGCCACCGCCGCCCATTCCGGGCAGACCGCCGAAACCGGGTGGCAAAGCGCCGGGGGGAAGCCCGTGCATTCCCTCCATCGCGCCACCCAAGTCGCCGCCGCCCATGCCACCTTTGCCGCCACCGAACATGGCAGCGAGGCCTTTGAGGCCGCCCATCTTGCGAATGCGCTTCATGGCGCTCGCCATTTCCTGATGCATTTTGATCAGCTTGTTGACGTCCTGCACGGTCATGCCCGAGCCCTTGGCAATCCGGATTTTGCGTTTGGCGTTCAACAATTCAGGCTTGGCGCGCTCTTTTGGCGTCATGGAGCCAATGATCGCATCCATCCGCAGCAACACCCGGTCATCC
>CAZCXQ010000313.1:0-2156 GCA_964502655.1 uncultured Sphingorhabdus sp. | reverse complement strand
GTCAGCTTGTGCAGTTCAGGCATGCCATTGGCGGCAGGCCCCTGAAAACGGATGACAACAATGACATCGCGATCAAGCTCGCCCGCCTTAAAGGCTGCAAGAACATCATTTTGTTCATGAAATACGCGCACCGGTGCCTCGATGGTCCAACGTGTCGGATCAACCGCACTGGTCTTGAACGTCGCGCGGCCCAAATTACCCGTCACCAAACGCATGCCTCCATCGGGGCTGAACGGCGCGGACGGCGGGCGCAGCATCGTGTCATCGGCGGTCACCGCAGGCGCGTCGCGCCACACAAGCTTGTCGTCTTCCAACATGGGCTCACGTCCATAATCGGCCAAATCCTGTCCCGCGACCGTCATGATATCGCGGTGGAGAAGCCCTGCGTCTATCAGTTCGCGGATGACATAGCCTATTCCGCCTGCGGCGTGGAAATGGTTCACATCGCCCGAGCCATTGGGATACACGCGGGCGATTAACGGAACCACCGCCGACAGCTGATCCAAATCTTCCCAATCAATGACGATGCCGGCGGCGCGTGCGATGGCCGGAATGTGCAGCGCATGATTGGTCGATCCGCCTGTTGCCAGCAAACCAACGCAAGCGTTGACGATGGCTTTTTCGTCGACGCACAGGCCCAAGGGCCGGTAATCATCGCCGTCCCAGCCAATTTCGCTCAAGCGGTGCACAGCCGCACGTGTCAGCTCGGTGCGCAGCTTGTTCCCCGGATTGATGAACGCGGCACCGGGGATATGCAGCCCCATGACCTCCATCATCATCTGGTTGGAATTGGCGGTCCCGTAAAAAGTACATGTGCCAGCGCCATGATAGGACGCGGCTTCCGCCTCCAGCAATTCGGCGCGGCCGACCTTGCCCTCTGCATATAGCTGACGGACACGCTGTTTTTCTTTGTTGGCAAGGCCCGACGGCATTGGGCCTGCGGGCACGAGGATGGTCGGCAAATGTCCAAAGCGCAACGCGCCGATCAGAAGGCCGGGGACGATCTTGTCACAAATGCCCAACATCGCGACGCTTTCAAACATCCCGTGGCTCAGGCCAACCGCGGTTGCCATGGCGATGACATCGCGGCTGAACAACGACAGCTCCATCGAATCCTGCCCCTGCGTCACGCCATCGCACATCGCGGGCACTGCGCCTGCGACCTGCGCCGTGGCGCCAACTTCGCGGGCAAATATTTTCATCTGCTCGGGGTAGCGGCCATATGGCTGATGCGCCGACAGCATGTCGTTATAGGCACTGACAATGCCGATGTTCATCGCTTTGCCACCGCGAATGGCAGGCTTATCCTCACCGCTCGCGGCAAAGCCATGCGCCAGATTGCCACAGCTTAACGCGGGCCGGTTTACGCCCGCATCACGCTGCTTGGCGATCAGGTCGAGATAGGCCTGACGTCCAGGCTTTGACCGTTCGATGATCCGCGCGGTGACGGCTTCAACGGTTGCGTGCATTTTACTCATGCCAGCTCACTCCATCACGTTCGGTGAGGGCAATCGCGGCACTGGGGCCCCAGCTACCGGCACCATAGCCCTTTGGCTTCAACGCTGTCGCGTCCCACAGCGCCCGTATGGCATCGATCCACTTCCACTGGGCCTCAACCTCGTCACGGCGGACAAATAGCGTCTGGTCGCCTTCTATGAGGTCGAGAAGCAGACGTTCATACGCAATCCGCCGCCGCGATCCGGCAAAGGCGGCGGTGAGTGACAGATCAAGCGGCACTTCGCGCAAGGTGACCCCGCCGCGATCCAGCCCGGGTTCTTTGGCCATCACCAACAGCCGAACATATTCCTCCGGCTGTAACCGGATAACCAGCGTATTTGCCTCCAGCCGACCCCCACGGTCCTTGAACACATTGTGCGGGACGGGTTTGAACTGGATCACGATTTCGCTGCGGCGTTCGGGCAAACGTTTCCCCGTGCGCAGGAAAAACGGCACGCCCTGCCACCGCCAATTGTCGACATAGGCTTTAATCGCGACAAAGGTTTCTGTGTCGGATGGCTTGCCGAGGTCGCTGTCATAGCCTTTGACCGCTTCGCCGTTGACCGCACCGTCATTATATTGCCCGGTCACGACGTCACCTTCGACCACCGGACGCAGCGCGCGCAGGACCTTTACCTTTTCATCGCGAATGGCGGTGG
>CAZCXQ010000312.1:0-2160 GCA_964502655.1 uncultured Sphingorhabdus sp. | reverse complement strand
TCGGCATCTATGCTGATAATTCCGTTTTCGACGGCTGTGGCAGCGCAACAAAGCGATGGCATAGTGTGGCAGCGGGGTACGGGAGATGCCACTGCTCCTGCTGCGCCCACTGCGCAAATGCCGCAGGTCCCGGCGGTGCAATATGACCCAAGCGAGGGGCAAGTTCCCGCCGCGTTGCAGCGTTGGAAAATGCTCAGCGCGTCCGCCAATTTCAGCTTTGGTGAATATGCATCATTTTTGATGCGCTACCCCGATTGGCCAAATAGCGATGAGATGCGCAAGAACGCAGAACAGGCGATCAATCCGCTGTCATTGTCGCCCAGTCAGGTTGTGGCGTTTTTTGACCGTTTGCCTCCCCTCACCAACGCAGGACGCGCAAGGTTCGCAATGGCACTCGACGCGTCGGGCGACAAATCACGCGCGGAAGCACAAGCGCGCGCGGCATGGCGCGGCGGTGCCCTTAACGATGACGACGAAGCGCGTGTTTTTCGCATCGCCGGCAACCGTTTTACCTCCGCTGACCATGACGCCCGCGTTGATCGCTTGTTATGGTCGGGCTCAACGCGTGGCGCAGAACGCTGGATAGCCTACACATCCCCGCAACGCCGCCCCGCCTTTGTTGCGGCGCTCGCGACGCGCCTAAAAGCCCCTGATGCCGATCAAAAGGTTCAGGAAGCCGGAACGCTCGCCAACAGTGAAGCGAGCCTAATCGCCGCCAGAGCAGACTCCATGCGGTCCTCCGGTAACAGCATCGGTGCCCGCGAATTACTGGCGAACCGCGCCAATCTTGCTGCGCCGGCACCTGTTCTGAAGGACTGGTATCAATTGCTGCTGACGCATGCGCAGGCAGCCGCGAATGACGGCCAATATGACCTCGCGTACCGCATAGCGTCACGCGTTGACGACGCAACGCCACGTGGGCTCGCTATGGTCGATCAAGATATCGCCACACGCGATCGTTATACCAGCCTGACATGGCTTGCTGGCATGACGGCGATGGAAAGGCTTGGCCGCCCTGGTGATGCTGTTGGCATGTTCGAACGTTATGCGTCCGCTGCAAAATCGGCGCAAACCCGATCAAAAGGGTTGCACTTTGCTGGCAAAGCTGCGGCAAAGGCCGGAGACCAAGCATTGGCCACACGCTATCATGAACAAGCCGCCGCTTATTATGAAAGCTTTTTTGGCCAGTTGTCGCTTGAACAGTTGCGGCGCCCCCTGCCCCCAGTACCGCGTATCACCCCCGCCGCTCCCGTTTTAGCGCAGGGAGACGTTCCGGACGTCTATTTGGCCGCAGCCCTCGCCTCCAAATATGGAAGTTGGAAGGACCAAAGTAATTTCTTCAGGGCCATTGCCCGAAATGCCAAGGATCCGGATGATTTTGCCATAGCCATTGGCCTTTCCCAAAAATTGGGCCGTCCTGATCTTGCGGTAATGGCGGGTCGCAGCGCCCGATCGGCGGGCATTCCCGAACTTTTGGGGAACAGTTATCCGACGGTCAATGTTCCCGCGTCGCATCACCAAACATGGACGCTTGCCCATGCGATCATGCGGCAGGAAAGCCAGTTTGACCGGGCAGCCGTCAGTCACGCAGGTGCACGCGGCCTGATGCAGCTCATGCCAGGCACCGCACGCGAAACATCGGGCAAAATCGCGATGGCATATCGCCCCGAAGCACTGACGGTCGATACCGATTACAACATCGCGCTTGGCGCGACTTATATCGAACGCATGCTTGATTATTTCGGCGGCAGCTATCCCCTGGCTATCGCGGCGTATAATGGTGGCCCCGGCAATGTGAACAAGTGGCTGAAGGCTTATGGTGACCCGCGCACGGGCAGCATCGGCATGATGGAATGGATCGAAAAAATCCCGCTGAGCGAGACTCGCGATTATGTTTACCGCGTGCTGGAAAATGCGGTGATGTACGATCATCTCCACCCCGAACGCGCGCGCGTCCGGTCGGCAACGCCGCTCAGCACATATCTGGGCAAATCAAGCCCGGGGTGACATAGAGGCGCTATGGAGCGCACAAACCCCATTACCCCTGCCGGATTCGCAGCCTTGCGCGCGCGGTATGAACAATTGTTCGCTGTCGAACGGCCAGCGGTTGTTGAAATCGTCCACTGGGCGGCGGGCAATGGCGACCGTTCGGAGAACGGC
>CAZCXQ010000311.1:0-2160 GCA_964502655.1 uncultured Sphingorhabdus sp. | reverse complement strand
CAAAACGCATGGGATTGGTCAACACGCGCGCGTTTTTCCTGAAACCCTGTATCGTGCCCCGGACATGGCCGCGCTAACACCCTAATTCTGACGACTCTCATTCCGGTACTCGGCGACCAATTGAGCCATGCGCTTTCGTCATTGGCGGGGCAGGACAAAAAGACATGCGTCATTTTGATGGCTGAGCTGGATGAGGAAACGACCTATGTGCCGCACCACAAATCCAAAATGGCGTTCATATTATCGGCGATGCGCCACCATGCCGAAGACCTGCGTTCAGCCGGATGGGCCGTCGACTATGTGAAGCTGACCGAGCCGGAAAACAGCGGCAGTTTTACCGGCGAACTGGCTCGCGCATTGGAGCGCCATAGCGCATCCGCCATTTGTGTCACCGAAGCCGGCGAGTGGCGGGTGAAGGCCATGCTGGATAGCTGGGCCGACCGGTTCGATGTTCCGGTAGAGATACGCGCCGACGACCGTTTCTTGTGTGACCATGCCGAATTCGAAAGCTGGGCCAAGGACCGCAAGCAGCTGCGCATGGAATATTTCTATCGCGACGTGCGGCGTAAATCGAAATTGCTGATGGATGGCGATGCACCCGTCGGCGGGCAGTGGAATTTTGATGCGGAAAACCGGAAACCGGCTAAGCGCGATCTCGCGATGCCACAACCATTGCATTTCGCGCCGGACGATATCACGCAGGATGTGATTGAAATGGTCGAAGCAAAATTCGCGACCAATATCGGCCAGACCGCGAAATTCGGTTTTGCGGTCACGCGCGCCGACGCGCTGAAACAGCAAGCACATTTTCTGAAACATGCTTTGCCGTCCTTTGGGGATTATCAGGACGCAATGCTCACTGGCGAGCCATTTTTATGGCATTCGATTTTGTCACCCTACATCAACACCGGGTTGCTTGATCCGCTGGAATTGTGCCGCGCGGTCGAAGAACAATATCAGGCCGGAAAAGTGCCCATCAACGCGGCCGAGGGCTTCATTCGTCAGATCATTGGTTGGCGCGAATATGTGCGCGGCATTTACTGGCATGCTGGGCCTGAATATGTGGAAAGCAACGCGCTTGGCGCCGAACGGCCGCTACCGGAATTCTATTGGACCGGCAAAACCGACATGCATTGCCTGTCGCAAACCGTCGATCAGACAATCGCATATTCCTACGCCCATCATATCCAACGGCTGATGATTACAGGCAATTTCGCGCTGCTGGCGGGCATCAACCCCGCCGAAGTGCATATATGGTATCTCGCCGTTTATGCCGACGCGTATGAATGGGTCGAATTGCCCAACAGCCTGGGCATGAGCCAGTTTGCAGACGGCGGCATGCTGGCGTCAAAACCTTATGCGGCCAGCGGCGCCTATATCAACCGCATGTCGGATTATTGCTCCAGCTGCCGTTATGATGTGAAACAAAAAACCGGGCCCAACGCATGTCCGTTCAATGCGCTCTATTGGGAATTCATTGCGCGCAACGAAGATAGATTGCGCAAGAACCCGCGCATGGCGATGCCATATAAAAACTGGGACCGGATGGCACAGGCCGATAAAATTGCGCTTCGTCGTCAGGCACAGCAATTTTTCGAAACGCTTGGCTAGTTTGGAAAAGCGGCTTATCTTGCACCGCACAAGAATCAAAAATAGCGGGCAAGGACAAAACATGGAATTGTTAGTAAGCACCGAATGGTTGGCGAACGAAATCGGCGCGTCTGATTTGCGCGTGGTAGATGCCACCTGGTTCATGCCCGATTCTGGCCGCAATGCGCAGGCCGAATATGAAGGTGGTCATATTCCCGGCGCTGTTTTCATGGACTTGCAAGAAATCGCCGACGCAAACAGCAGCCTGCCCAATACATTGCCGCCGCCGGAGAAATTTGCCAGCCGCATGCAATCGCTCGGCCTAGGCGACGGCAGCCGTATCGTGGTCTACGACGACAGCCCATTCAAATCGGCAACGCGCGCTTGGTGGATGCTGACCTTGTTTGGTGCACATGATGTCGCGATCCTCGATGGCGGCATTGCAAAATGGAAAGCCGAAGGCCGCGCGCTCGAAACCGGCAAGCCTGCGCTGCGCCACCGCCACTTCACCGTCTGGAAAGACGAAAAGGCCGTGCGCAACAAAGCAGACATGCTTGCCAATCTGCACAG
>CAZCXQ010000310.1:0-2162 GCA_964502655.1 uncultured Sphingorhabdus sp. | reverse complement strand
CCGGCAAGGTTGAACTGTTCGGTTCCAAGGCTTTGCTGCTGGGCTATGGCGCGATTGGGAAGCTGATTGAAGAGCGGCTGAAGCCCTTTGGCGTCGATGTCACCATTGTGCGCCGCTCGGCTGGTCCAAATACGCTGACGCCCGATCAATGGCGTGCGCAATTGGGGGAATTTGACTGGGTCATCCTTGCCGTTCCCGCCACCGCAGAAACCGACGGTATGATTGGCGCAGATGAACTTGCCGCGATGAAGAATAGCGCAACGCTGATCAACATCGCGCGCGGTTCCGTCATCGATCAGGACGCGTTGGTCAGCGCGTTGCAGGACAAGCAAATTGCCAATGCCTTCCTTGATGTGACGACGCCCGAACCCTTGCCCGCCGATCACCCTTTGTGGAGCCTCGACAACGCGCATATCACCATGCACCTGTCGGGCCGCGCGCAAGACAAGATGTTCATGCGTTCTGCCACGCGCTTTTTCGAAAATCTGGAGCGCTACCGCCAAGGCGCGCCGTTGGAGCCGCTAGTAAACCTCGATCTGGGATATTAAACCACCGTAGCCCTGAGCAGCAGTCGCAACGCGGCTGCGTCCGTCGAAGGGCGCTTATCGGGTGTAGCGCCACCCCCGACAGGCGTGCTTCGACAGGCTCAGCACTTACGGTATAGGAGAACATGTCATGCCCCATAACCCTGCCGAAATCTGGCACACAGTTGCCCTGTCACGCGATGTTGATGCGATATCCGCCGTCCTGCACGACGATTGTGTGTTTGAAAGCCCCGTCGTCCACTCGCCGCAAATGGGCAAGGCGATCACCGCCAAATATCTCGCCGCCGCAGGGCACACGCTGGGCAATGCCGAATTTGCCTATGTCGGTGAATGGCACCGCGAAAACAGCGCCATCCTTGAATTCAAGACCGTGATCGACGGTATCGCAATCAATGGCATCGACATGATTAGTTGCGATGATGATGGCCTTATCACCCATTTCAAGGTCATGGTTCGGCCGTTGAAGGCAATGAATATGCTCCACCAGAAAATGGGCGAGATGCTGCAGCGCATGAGCGCCTAAACGCATGGCGACCGGAAAAACATCGCGTCGGTGGCGCCTTTTCGTACCGAAACTTGCCGGCGCAAGCTTGCATGACCGGTTGATCGCATGCGCCGGTGCTGGCCTTGGGGTCCTTGTCGCGGCGCTGGCGGGACTTGGCATTCAGGACATATTCCCTGCTTTGCCATTCCTGATTGCCCCCATTGGCGCATCGGCGGTGCTGGTTTTCGTGGTGCCCTCCAGCCCATTGGCGCAGCCATGGCCCGTGTTCGGCGGCAATGTGATTTCCGCGTTGGTCGGCGTGACGGTGCTGCATATCGTACCCGTCACCTTTGCGGCGATCGCGATTGCAGTGGCTGCGTCGATATTATTGATGTCGTTGCTGCGTTGCCTTCACCCACCCAGCGGCGCGGTCGCCATCACGACCATTTTGGGCGGCCAAGCCATTGTCGACGCGGGCTATATATACCCAATGTCGATTGTCGCCGCCAATTCCGCGGCATTGCTTGCGGCAGGCTGGTTATTCCACCGCTTCAGCGGCCATAGCTATCCGCATCGCACGGTGGCCACACCTGCCCTGCCCGTGGGACTCTTGCGCGCCGATATCGATCAGGCGGTGCAGGAAACCCATGAAAGCTTCGATATTGATCCCGCCGACCTAGAAGCTTTGCTCCTCACCGCCGAACGCATCGCCGAACAGCGCCGCGGCGCACAATAACAACATAACAAAAAAGGCCGGAAGGTTTCCCTCCGGCCCATTTTGTGTGCTTCAAAAAGCGTTGGACGATTAGAAGTCCATACCGCCCATGCCGCCCATGCCGCCCATGCCGCCGGGCATGCCGCCGGCGCCAGCAGCCTTATCTTCTGGCGCGTCGGAGATAGCAGCTTCCGTGGTGATCAACAGACCAGCAACCGATGCCGCGTCTTGCAACGCTGTACGGACAACCTTGGTTGGGTCGATAACGCCCGAGGTTACGAGGTTTTCGTAAACGTCGGTCGATGCGTTGAAGCCCATGGTTTCGTCGTTTTCACGAAGCAGGTTGCCCGAGACAACTGCACCGTCATATCCGGCGTTGGCGGCGATCTGACGCAGTGGAGCAACAATCGCCTTGCGG
>CAZCXQ010000309.1:0-2163 GCA_964502655.1 uncultured Sphingorhabdus sp. | reverse complement strand
TCCACGGGCTTTCGCCCACAACGACCTCAACGTTGCGCGTCTACCAATTCCGCCATGGCCGCACGCGCCTCGACAGGTAGGAGGGGGCCACTAGCAAAGCCCGTTGGCCGGCGCAACAGCCTTTATCGGTTTAGAAATGCCCGGGGCATTGTCGCAAATCGGCACAGAATGACACTTGGCCGGCGATTGGCCGTATTTCCCGACAATAGCGCGGCTAATAACGTTCATTAATTCTTGCCTATATTGGTAAATGGGTCGTTTACTATAGGCATGATTCTCACCGCATTCCTTTTGACTGCCGCAGCAGCTGTTGCTGAAAGCCCCGTTCAACGGCGCGGCGCGGAGCGGGTTGCAACGGCGACAGTGACGATCGTTCGGGCAGAGCGCATTGCACCTGCTGTGGTCGCGCAAAGCACGGCAAAACAGGATCGCCAAATCAGTGTGCGTGACACCAAGCCGATGGTGGAGTTTTACTGAACGGCCATATGGCCGAAGCCATATCGGCGCAGCTTTTCGGCGCCAGGCTATTTCCGGCGCAGCTTGAACACAGCATGCTGTGCCAGCAGATTGGCAAAGCGTTCACCGCGCGGCTTGTTTCCAGACAGAAACCACTGGCCCTCAATCTCGATATTCCGGTCGTGTAACAAGCTTCGGAAATCGTCGATGGTCACATGGTGGATATTGGGTGTGTCGTACCAGCGGTGTGGAAGTTGCTTGGTGACGGGCATCCGTCCGCCAAACATATGGGCAAAACGGATGCGCCACTGCGCAAAGTTGGGGAAGGAGACAAATGCCTCCCGCCCGATCCGGACCAGATGGTCCAGAACCAGATCAGGTCTTTTGGTCGTCTGCAATGTCTGGCTGAGAATGGCATAATCAAAGCTGCCGTCCGGATATTCCGCCAAATCGGTGTCGGCATCGCCTTGAATGACGGAGAGGCCACGGGATACGGCGGTCGCAACATCGTGCGCATTCAGTTCAAGACCGCGGGCATCGACATTTTTGGTATCGCGCAACGCGGCCATCAACTGCCCGTCACCGCAGCCAATATCGAGCACACGGGCCCCCTCGCGGACTTCGCGGGCGATGATGGCAAGGTCCGGACGAAGGGCGCTCATGCTTGCCCTCCTGCGCGCAAGAAACCGTCCACGATGCGGTTCATCTCCGGCGCTTCCAGCAAGAAGGCATCATGGCCAAAGGGGCTTGATAGCTCCACAAAACTGACCGCAGCGCCCGCAGCGTTCAACGCATGGACAATGCGCCGCGATTCGGCGGTCGGGTACAACCAGTCACTGTCAAAACTGATCAGGCAAAAGCGCGTCTTTGTGCCTGCAAATGCCTTCGCCAGAACGCCGTCATGCGGTTCGGCGAGGTCAAAATAGTCCATCGCGCGCGTGATGTAGAGATAGCTGTTGGCATCAAAGCGGTCGACAAAGCTAAGACCTTGATAACGCAAATAGCTTTCCACCTGAAAATCGGCGTCAAATCCGAAGCTTTTGGCATCGCGGTTTTGCAGGCGGCGGCCAAATTTCTCGGTAAGGCCTGCCTCCGAAAGATAGGTGATGTGCGCCGCCATACGGGCAACGGCAAGGCCCGATGATGGCGCCTCGTGGCCATAATAAGCGCCATTGTTCCAGCGAGGGTCCGCCATGATGGCCTGACGCCCGACCTCGTGAAAGGCGATATTCTGTGCGGAATGGCGGGCGGTAGACGCAATCACGACCGCAGACTTCACGCGTTCGGGATATAAGGCTGCCCAGCTTAACGCCTGCATGCCGCCCATCGATCCGCCCACAACGGCCTCCAGCCTTTCGATGCCCAGATGGTCAAGCAAGAGCGCCTGCGCGCGCACCATGTCGGGGATGGTGATGACGGGAAAACCCATGGCGTAGGCTGCACCCGTTGTGGGGTCGATGCTGGCGGGCCCCGAAGAGCCCATGCAGCTGCCCATGACGTTGATGCTGATGATGCAATGCCGTGCAGGGTCGATGGGCTTGCCTGGCCCGACCATACGCGTCCACCAACCATCCTTGCCGGTCACAGGATGCGTAGACGCCACATATTGGTCGCCGGTCAGCGCATGGCAGATGAGAATGGCGTTCGATCTATCCGCGTTTAATGCGCCATAGCTTTCATACGCGATATCGACAGGCGCAAATTCTG
>CAZCXQ010000308.1:0-2189 GCA_964502655.1 uncultured Sphingorhabdus sp. | reverse complement strand
GCACATTTGAGGGGCGTGATGCAAAGGGTGGGCAGAGCAAAAACGATGAACCCAACACAAGAGAACCCAAGTCAGGAGAACGAAGCATGCTCAGTGCCGGCCATGCCGCGCAACGTCATCAACATCAATGAAGGAGTCATCCGAGAGCACCTCGACGAGGTAGTCACCCGGACGGTAGAGCAGACGCTCAATGCGTTGCTGGACGCGGAGGCCGACCGGCTGTGCGGGGCTAGGCGCTACGAGCACAGCGCGGAGCGTGTGGACACGCGAGCGGGCAGCTACAGCAGGCAGCTGCACACCAAGGCCGGGGAAGTGAGGCTGAAAGTGCCCAAGCTGCGCTCGCTGCCCTTTGAGACGGCGATCATCCAGCGTTACCAGCGGCGTGAGGCCTCGGTGGAGGAGGCGCTTGTGGAGATGTATCTGGCAGGGGTGAGCGTGCGCCGGGTGGAGGACATCACGGAGTTGTTGTGGGGCACGAAGGTCAGCCCCTCGACGGTCAGCGAGCTCAACCAGAAGATCGCCGTGCAGATCCAGCAGTGGCGGCAGAGGCCGATTGAGGGGGAGCACGCCTATGTGTATCTGGACGGCATCTGGCTGAAGCGCTCGTGGGGCGGGGAGGTCAAGAACGTGAGCATCCTGGTGGCGATCGGAGTCAACGCGGAGGGCTTCAGGGAAGTGCTGGGAGTGGCGGAGGGCACGAAGGAGGACAAGGCGTCGTGGCAGGGCTTCATGAGGTATCTGAAGGAGCGGGGGCTCAAAGGGGTGAAGCTGGTGATCGGGGACCGCTGCCTGGGGCTGGTGGAGGCGCTGGGGGAGTTCTATCCGGAGGCGGCGTATCAGCGCTGCGCGGTGCATTTTTACCGCAATGTGTGGTCCCTGGTGCCCAGCGGGAAGGTGAAGACGGTGGCGGCGATGCTCAAGGCGATCCATGCGAGCGAGGACCGGGCCGCAGCGCAGGAGAAGGCCAGGCAGGTGGCGGCCAAGCTGCGGGAGATGAAGCTGCCTGCGGCAGCGGCTCTGATCGAGGGCAGCATCCATGAGACGCTGAGCTACTACGCCTTTCCCAGGGAGCATCACCGCAGCATCAGGACGAACAACCCGCTGGAGAGGATCATGAAGGAGATTCGAAGGCGAACGCGGGTGGTGGGAGCCTTTCCTGATGGGAACAGCGCGCTGATCCTGGTGAGCGCGCGGCTGCGGCACATCGCGGGAACGGAGTGGGGGGCGCGCCGGTATCTGGACATGGAACGGCTGAAGGAACAGGCCACGGAGGAAATGGAGCAGGCCGCATGAATCAACCGATCTGCCCCCGGTGGGGCGACCGATTTTGCCAAACTCCAGTCGGCCTCCGGCCTTCTTCCGTTTGGCAAAATCGGAACAATGACAACACGAGACAACAAACCAAGTCCCACCCGATGCCTCATCTGCGCTGAAAATAAAATGTGCGAAACTTGACGGACACTACCCGTCAGCGGTGTCCAGTTTGTGACCTCTCCCGAAGTCACCGCCAGGAACGTGATCTCCGGGTCGCGCATCGCGTCTCCGTTCTGCTCCCCGTAGTGCGCCACGCTCACCTCATAACCACCGTTCTCATACGGCCCTCCAATCACCTCCACCACCAGCCGCATGAACGGTGGGTTCTCCAGCCTCAGGTAGTTTTCCCGCACGGCCTCATAGCCGCCTCGCACCTCAATCATTCTCTGGATGTTCTTCATGGGTCTTTCTCTGTTGGGTTGTTTTCAAGGTTCAGGGTTGCTGGTCCAGGTAGGATTCCAGGTCAGCCAGCGCGGCTCGCACACACCCGCCGCTGCCCACCGCTATCTGGCTCGCGGTCACCACTGGCACGGCCCAGTGCGTGCTCAGGAACTCCGCCAGCTCCTCCGTGCTCGGTGGCAGCAGCTTGATCGCCTGGAACCGCGTCTGGAACCGCTCCGTCAGAAGGTCCAGCTGCAGGTTGCTCGTCCCCAGGAACGCCCGTCCCGGTGGCAGCCGGTCCAGATAGGTGAGAAGCAGGTCCTGCGCCTCCCGCGAGCAGCGGTCCAGCTCATTCACGATCTTCACCGACCAAGGTGCAAACAGGCTTCCGTAGGGCAGCTGCGTCATCCACTGCCGCACCACGTCCACCGTCACCTCACGCCCGTTGTAGTCCTCAATGGCCAGGGCCGTGCCCGCCAGCTGCATCGCCACCA
>CAZCXQ010000307.1:0-2193 GCA_964502655.1 uncultured Sphingorhabdus sp. | reverse complement strand
TTCAACATGGCCAAGGCGGTATTTGCCGGCATGCGCGAACGCAAATGGGGCCGCATCGTGAACATCGGCTCCGTCAACGGTCAGGGTGGCCAAATTGGTCAGGTGAACTACGCAGCCGCGAAATCAGGCATCCATGGTTTCACCAAATCTCTGGCTGCTGAAGGCGCGCGTTATGGCGTGACCGCCAATGCAATCGCGCCGGGCTATATCGGTACCGAAATGCTGTCGACCATCCCGGAAAATGTGATGGAAAAGATCGTCGCGCAAATTCCCGTGGGCCGATTGGGTCAACCCGACGAAATCGCGCGCGGCGTCGAATTTTTGACGAGCGACAATGCAGGCTTCATCACCGGTTCGACTTTGTCGATCAACGGTGGCCAGCACATGTATTGATGGTCGTCGGCGGGTGAGCGACATTTATCATCCGCCCGTAAAGCGCAGCATGACGGTGGCGGGGCATCAAACCTCGATCAGTCTGGAACCGCTATTCTGGGACGCGTTGAAACGGGTTGCCGAACAGAAGGATTTGCCGGTCAATGCGCTGGTCGCGCAAATCGATGTTGAGCGTCTGGAATCCGGAACACCCTGCGGATTGGCGAGTGCGATTCGGCTGTGGGTGATGGCGAACGCATAAAGGGTTACGTCACATCGACCTATCCGGTCGGTTAAAGCCCCGCTTCGACCGCTATGCGGACGGCATCTGCCGCATTCGACGTCGACAGTTTCTTGAACATCAGCATGCGGTGCATCTGAACCGTTTTTTCGCTTAAGGACAATCGATAGGCAATCTGCTTTGTTCGGAAACCGCGGGCCATCTGCTGCAAAATTTCGCGCTGGCGGGGTGAAAGCCGGTCGACAATCTGTGCAGCCTGTTGTTGCCGCACCAGCCCAATGCTCTCCTCTTCGGGTAGCACTTCGATTTGTGAGCCGACGAACAGCTCAAGATTCCCATCATTGTCGAACAATGGCGCAATCATCACCGCGTTGCGAAAGGGGGTGCCGTCTTTCCGGTAATTGATAAGCTCTGCCAGTGCAGGGTGCTTCCCATATACTGCGGAACGCAGTTTTTCGGTCTGGCCATTTTCGGTGTCCGGACCGCGCAAGAAACGGCAGTTGCGACCGATGACTTCGTCTTCTGCATAGCCGGTCAGTGCACAAAACGCCGCATTCACCGCAATCAGGGGATTGTCTGGCTTAGTGGGGTCGCTGACGACGGTTGCGATGGGGCTAAAGCGGATGGAATCCAAAACTGGATGACGCGCGGCTTGGTTTGGCTTCGGATTCACATTCGTTTTCACTTTGATGGGAGATGCCGCAAAAATATCTATGTGGCAACTGTTCCTTCAACGCGATGTTCCGATTCGAATGGCGCTGTTTAGTCTGAGCCGACCCGCTCAACATCGGCACCGATCAGCTGCAGCTTTTCTTCTAGCCGCTCATAGCCCCTGTCGAGGTGGTACAGACGGCTCACATGCGTTTCGCCCTCTGCGACCAGACCAGCGATCACGAGGCTCATAGAGGCTCTCAAATCGGTTGCCATCACAGGCGCGCCCGTCATTTTCTTCACGCCATGGACAATGGCCGTACGGCCCTTGGTTTCGATATGCGCGCCCATACGGTTGAGTTCGGGCACGTGCATGTACCGGTTCTCGAAAATCGTTTCGGTCAGAACACTCGCGCCATCTGCAACGCACAGCATCGCCATAAACTGCGCCTGCATATCGGTTGCAAAGCCGGGATATGGCGCGGTTGAAATCGTCAGCGGCTTTAATTTGCCATCGGACGCGACGCGGATCCCGTCGGCCGTTTCTTCAACGGTGACGCCTGATTGGCGCAGCGCATCCAGCGTTGCGTCCATTTCGCTCGCCTTTGCGCCGACAAGTTCAATATCGCCGCCGGTAATGGCTGCGGCGCAGGCATAGCTGCCCGCTTCGATTCGGTCGCTCATCACGCGGTATGTGGCACCATGCAGACGGTCTTTACCGTGAATGATAAGGTCGGAAGTACCGATGCCCTCAATCTGCGCGCCCATCGCGACAAGCAAATTGCACAAATCGACGATTTCTGGCTCGCGCGCGGCATTGTGCAGAACACATGTGCCCTTTGCGAGGCTAGCCGCCATCAGGGCATTTTCGGTCGCGCCCACGGACACCACGGGGATCGGCGCACGCGGTTGGTTCGGCTTTTCGGCGC
>CAZCXQ010000306.1:0-2224 GCA_964502655.1 uncultured Sphingorhabdus sp. | reverse complement strand
CGCAGGCAATATATTTCAATGCGGGGCGATGCGCGAAGTTGGCCTTTATCCATCCACCGGGCGTCCGCACCGAAATGCCAATGCCATTATCCTCACACAGGAAGACGATGGGCATGGGCAAATGCTGATACGCAGCCCAGCAGGCGGCGTTGAACGCGCCTTGCGATGTCGAGTGGTTGGCCGATGCATCGCCGAAGGAACATAAAATGATGGAATCGTGGGGGAGGACCGCATCATCGAGTTGCAGACGCCGCGCCAGACCCAAGGAATGCGCGGCGCCAACGGCTTTCGGCAAATGCGAGGCTATGGTGCTGGTCTGCGGCGGGACAAAAGTGTGCGCACATCCCAGAACCTTGTGCCGCCCGCCGGAAATCGGATCATCTGCCGAAGCGGCGAAGGACAAAGCCATATCATATAATGGCGTCAGGCCGCCCGCTTGCTTTTTACGCTGAATCAGGAACGCGCCGTCACGGTAATGCAAAAATGCATGTCGGTCGCGCGCGTGGCCGCCGCCATCGCCGCAGTGCCTTCATGCCCCGAACTGCCGATGGAATAAAATGTCTTCCCCTTTGACCGGCGCGCCCAAAGATCGAGGTGACGGTTCATGATTTGCGTATCGAACAAATCCACCAGCAGATGGGGGGCGGCGGCTTCGTTCGCACCTTCTGAACGCGGAGCGGGAAAGTCATGGGCAGCAACACGCCGCAGAAAAGCCGCGTCTAATATCGTAGGACGGTCAAACATAGATACGCATAATTAGCGCCAAAGGGCACAAAAGCTACCGCAAAGTATAAATTTCAACCGCCTGATTAAATTGCTGGATTTGTGAAAATTCGGCGATAGGATGGTGATTGAGAGAGAGCTTGCCCACCGGACCATTTCAGCCGGTGAGCGTGTCAAAACTGGCTTCCCGAAGCGCGCAGCAAATGCCGCAAGGGTGTCGGTTGAACTGGAGGAGAGAGAAATGCGTCGTTTTAATCGTGTAATCACGGCTGCCTTGTGCAGTACCATCTGCAGCGCGATGTTCGTGCCTGCGGCTTACGCCCAAACAGCCCAAGCCGAAGAAGATAGTGGCGATGAGCCCATTATCGTTACGGCAACGTTGCGTGCGATGGATGTGCAAGACATTCCGCTTGCCGTGACCGCGGTCGCACCAGAGGCGCTGGAGCGTCAAGGCATCAACGACATTAAAAATCTGGCGTCGATTTCGCCAAGTTTTAACATTTAATCATCGCAGACCGAAACACAGGGCACCTCGATCAAAATTCGCGGCGTCGGCACGACCGGGAACAACACCGGTCTTGAAAGCTCGGTCGGTGTTTTCATCGATGGCGTATATCAATCACGCCCTGGCGTTGCTTTGGGTGACCTTGTCGACCTTGAGCGCCTTGAAATCCTGCGCGGACCTCAGGGCACTTTGTTTGGCCGCAACACTTCGGCTGGCGCGTTGAACGTCTCGACAAAGCGTCCAAGCCTTTCTGAAGTCGAAGGCTTCGCAAACGCAAGTTACGGCAATTACAATTTCATGAACCTTCAAGCCGGCGTTAGCGTGCCTATCACCACTGATGTTGCGGGCCTCCGGGTGTCCGGCACATGGCGCAAACGCGACGGCTATCTCAAAACCCCATCGGGCGTAGAGAGCAACAACCGTGATCGTTACATGCTGCGCGGACAGCTCTACATCGAACCAAATGCCGATGTCAGCATCCGTCTGCTGGCCGATTATGCCAAGACCGACGAACAATGCTGCGAAGCGGTTATCGTTCGCGAAACCGAACTTGCGCCTTTCTCCGCTTTCCATGGTTTGGCCAGCGATGGCGTCGACCAGTCCGGAATGAGCGCGCTCAACAATCTATCGATCAACGGCGGACCTTATCTGAACGGCTCGAAGCAATGGGGTAGTTCAGCCGAACTGAAATGGGATCTGGGTGCGGCAAAGCTGACCTCGGTTACCGCATATCGTAAGTTCGATTCAAGTTCGACCACGGTCGGTGGCTTCACATCCAACAACACCTACACAGTGGGCGATGGCGCACCGACATCACGCCCCGGCATTTTGCCATCGGGTGACCATATCAAGACCTTCACCCAAGAGCTGCGCCTGCAGGGCACCGTGAGCGTACAGGTTCGCGAATCGCGAGAGTACGTGATGGCTATGGTGGCAATATGCTCACAACTGCGGCTAGGTGAATCCTAGCCCGCTGGCGTTGGCGGAGGCCTTTCT
>CAZCXQ010000305.1:0-2237 GCA_964502655.1 uncultured Sphingorhabdus sp. | reverse complement strand
CCAATAAGACGGGCAGCTTGTCGAGCAACATGCGCACAAGATGCACTCATACAGACCATCGAGCTTTGCGCGGTCTTCCGGCGACTGAAGGCGCTCTTTGCCTGATGGTTCTGGCGTCACCGTCTGCAGCCATGGCTTGATCGATGCATATTGCGCATAAAAATGGGTGAAGTCAGGAACGAGATCCTTAATGACTTCCATATGCGGCAGCGGAGTCAGTGTGACTTCGCTTTTGCAATCTTCAATCGCCGTGGTGCACGCGAGGCCATTTTTGCCGTCGATGTTCATCGAGCATGAACCACAAATGCCTTCGCGGCATGAACGGCGGAATGTCAGCGACGAATCCTGCTCGCCCTTCATCTTGATCAATGCGTCGAGGACCATGGGGCCGCAGGTTTCGGTGTCGACTTCAAAGGTGTCGTAACGCGGGTTTTCGCCACTATCGGGATCGTAACGATACACCTTGAATTTCTTGACTTTCCCGTCGGTTTTCGCGGCGTGAACAGTGCCCTTTTGGACCTTGCTGTTCTTTGGGAGGAAGAAATCGGCCATATCAATATCCTGCTGTCGTCGTGACGTGTAATTCCATATCTGCCAAACGCCCTAACCAAGCGTTTGTGCAATCACAAGCCCTCAACTGCGTCCGTTCGAGTTGCTTTTTCTGCAAGTCGGACGCGCAGCTTGTCGATTTTGCGGCCATCCATATCCACAACTTCAAAATGCCAACCTTGGTCGCGGAAGGATTCGCCTTCTTCGGGCAAGTGTCGCAAGATGTGCAGGACATGGCCCGCAGCGGTCGCGTAATCGCGGTCTTCGGGCAGATCAATCGACAGCGCGTCTGCCATTGCGTCGGCGGACATTGCGCCCGACACGAGCATGGAGCCATCGTCCAATGTGATGATGTTCGGCGCGCTGCCTTGCGCCTGATCCGATGCAAATTCGCCCGCAATCGCCGCCAAAAGGTCGTTGGGCGTTACGATTCCTTCAAAATGCCCATATTCATCATGGACCAGCAGCATCGGCACATCGGACGAACGCAGGATTTCGAGTGCGTCCATGGCGTCAAGTTGATCGGGGATGATTTCGGCGCGACGCATTAGGCTGCGGATATCCAGACTTTCCCCGCGAATTTGCGCAGCAACGATATCGCGTGATTGGACAACGCCGATGATATCGTCACCGTCTTCGCCTGTGACGGGCAGCCGCGTGTGCAGCGAATTTAACAGCGAATCGCGGACATCATCTTCCGATGCATCCGCTGCAATACGGTCGACGTCGGTCCGTGGCGTCATGACCTCACGCACCGGACGGTCAGCCAGTCGCACAACGCCGGCGATGACCTTATGTTCATGCTCTTCAATGATTCCGGCGTGGGTGGCTTCGGCGAACACCATACGCAGTTCTTCGGCGCTCAGTGCGTCACGGGTATCGCGGCGCAGCCCAAGTGCGCGGAATATGGTCGCGCTGGATGTATCAAGGGTCCAGACAATCGGTGCGGTCACGCGTGCTAGCATCTCCATTGGCCCCGCCATGGTGACGGCGATTCTCTCGGGCGCAATGAGCGCAAATTGCTTGGGGACCAGCTCACCGACCACCAAGGATGCGTAGGTCGTGATGCTGATGACAAGCCCGAACCCCAAAGTTTCAGCCCATTCCTTGCCTATGCCCAAAAGTGCGATGCGTTCGGCCACTGGCCCGCCCAGCGTAGACCCCGAATACGCACCGGCGATAATACCAATGAGTGTAATGCCGATTTGCACGGTGGACAGAAACTTGCCCGGGTCCCGTCCCAACCGAAGGGCGGCCGCTGCGCCGCGTTTTCCATCCTCCGCCATCGCCTTTAATTTTGCTGTGCGCGCCGAAACGATGGCGAGTTCAGACATGGCAAACACACCGTTCAGGGCGATGAGAGCCAATATCGTTGCGGCATCAAACC
This sequence comes from uncultured Sphingorhabdus sp., assembly GCA_964502655.1. Taxonomy (GTDB): domain Bacteria; phylum Pseudomonadota; class Alphaproteobacteria; order Sphingomonadales; family Sphingomonadaceae; genus Sphingorhabdus_B. The sequence goes on along the minus strand of CAZCXQ010000305.1, from coordinate 301 downwards.
ACGGGAAAGGATGAAGAGGTTCCATAGGGACCAGATTCCCATAGTGCCAACGCCAGCGCTTTGGCAACAAAATGCCGAAAAATCTGTTATCGTCAAAAGATGCAACCGATGAAAAGATAATCTCAGGTTCATCATGGGTGTCGCTTATGGGACATCTTAGCTGAAAGGGAAAATGATGAAGAAAAATCAATTGATAACGCTGTCGCTCATGGCCGCTATGCTACCGCTATAGGCATTTGTGACCGAAACGTAAAAGGGACAGCGCACGATTTAGAAGGCAGCGCTTGGTGGCGTTGGTGGC
>CAZCXQ010000304.1:0-2247 GCA_964502655.1 uncultured Sphingorhabdus sp. | reverse complement strand
CGGGGTGATTTTGCTGTCGGATGTCGACGGCCTGTTCGACCGCGCGCCCCATTTGCCGGGTGCGACATTGTTGCCGACAATCGAAAAAATCGACGCCCATGTGCGCATCATGGTGGCGGAGGGTTCATCCTCTGGCATGGGGTCGGGCGGCATGGCGTCGAAGCTGGATGCCGCCGATATTGCGACCCGCGCTGGCATTGGACTGGTCATCGCCTCCGGCCTTCGCGATCATCCGCTCGCCGCACTTGAAGCGGGCGGGCCTTCGACATTTTTTGCACCGCGCGACGGTGGTTCTGCCCGCAAGAGCTGGTTGGGCGGTCGGCTGACCGTCAAGGGCCGCATCCGCGTCGATGCTGGCGCCATAAAAGCGCTCAGCTCGGGCAGCAGCTTGTTGCCTGCAGGCGCCTTGTCGGTGGAGGGTGAGTTTAAACGCGGCGACGTTATCGACATCAGTGATGATGACGGCGTTGCGGTCGCGCGCGGCCTTTCCGAATATGATGCCGTCGATGCCGCCCGCATTTGCGGCCATCGCTCGAGCGAATTGGCCGAAATCTTGGGCACCGTGCCCCGCTCCGTCCTTGTCCACCGCGATCAGTTGGTCCTTTTGTGAAAACAGTCGCACTAACCGGAGCGACGGGTTTTGTCGGACGGATTACGCTCGATCGGTTGATTGGCGCTGGTTGGCATGTGCGCGCGCTGACGCGGCGGGACCAGCATAAAAAAGCGGGCGTCAGTTGGGTTCGTGGCAGCCTAAGTGATACGGCAAGCCTCAGCGAATTGTGCACCGGCGCAGATGCCGTCTTGCATGTCGCAGGCGTCGTCAACGCGCCCGACGCGGCTGGTTTTGAAAGCGGGAATGTCACCGGCACCGCCCATATCCTCGCCGCTGCCCAATTGGCTGGCATCAGCCGTTTTGTCTGCGTCTCCTCGCTGGCTGCGCGCCATCCGGAGCTTTCGATGTATGGCGCGAGCAAGGCCACAGCCGAAGCGCTCGTGCGCACATCATCGCTCGACTGGACCGTCATTCGTCCGCCCGGTGTGTACGGCCCCGGCGACACCGAAATGTTCGATATGTTCCGTATCGCTGCCAAAGGATGGGCGTTGCTGCCGCCGCGCGGAAGGGTGTCGGTCATTCATGTCGATGATCTCGCCCGCTTGCTGGTGACCTTGCTGTCGGCGGATAATGTGTCGAAATGCGTGTTTGAGGCAGATGACGGAACAAAGGGCGGGTGGACCCATGCCGGTTTTGCCAAGGCCATCGGCGCTGCGGTCGGGCGCGATGTCATAACGGTGCATGCGCCTGCGTTTCTTTTGAAAATGGCCGGAAGGGCCGACCGTGCGGTGCGCGGTGCAAAGGCGAAATTGACGCCCGACCGCGCCAATTATCTGGCGCATCCCGACTGGACCATCAATCGCGATGCCGCGCCCGCGCCCCAGCTTTGGACGCCGGAAATCGCAACGCCCAAGGGGTTGAAAGACACCGCAAGCTGGTATCGCGCGCAAGGGTGGATGTAGGCACATGGCTTTGCCCTCATACTGCCTTATTCGCTTGCCATAGCGCGCCCATATGGCGCATTGCCCGTCACATAATTTGAGGATTTACGTATGACTGACCGCAGTGAAATGTTTGATCGCCTAAAGGGCCTGATTGAGCCTTTTAACAAAAAAGGTGTCGAGGTTGCCGAGACCACCACTTTTGCCGGTGATTTGGAATGGGACAGCCTGACCGTCATGGATTTTGTCGCTGAAGTCGAAGACAGCTTTGACATCGTCATCAGCATGAATTTACAGGCGGAAATCGAAAATGTCGGCCATCTGGTCGATGCGGTTACCAAGCTGACCGCAGCCTGATCCAAACGGACGCCTGATTTTAACGGAAGACGTGCATGACTGACTTATTCTCCAAATTTGATGCCCTGATTGCGCAACGTGAAGGCTTGCTCGCCACGGGCGTAAAAGACCCGTTCAGCCTTGTGATGGAAGAGGTGAAATCGCCGACCGTTGCCGTCGTGAATGGCAAGGAAACCATCTTGCTTGGCACCTATAATTATATGGGCATGACCTTTGACGATGACGTCATCGCCGCGGGCAAGCAGGCTTTGGACGAATTTGGCGCAGGCACGACCGGCAGCCGCGTTTTGAACGGCACATTTCAGGGCCACAAGGAATGCGAAGACGCGTTGAAAGAATTTTACGGAATGGACCATGCGATGGTCTTTTCCACGGGCTATCAGGCGAACCTTGGCA
>CAZCXQ010000303.1:0-2273 GCA_964502655.1 uncultured Sphingorhabdus sp. | reverse complement strand
CCCAGCCCGTGTAGATCAGGTGCACGATCCCGCGCGCCTTCATCAGCCGGTGCACGCGACAATGCGGCGACAATCGTCAGCAACGGGACAATTGAGATGTCCTGAAACAACAGGATGGAAAAGCTTTTTTCGCCATAGTCGGTTTTCATGCGGCCACGCGATTGCAGCAGCGGCAGCACCTGCGCGGTGGATGACAAGGCAAGCGGCAGGCCAAGGACCAACGCCGCTTCCCAGCTGAAGGTCGGCATGGCGAAGTGAATAATGGCAAACATGCCAAGGCCGCAGAGCGTCACCTGTAGCGGACCAAATAATAAAATATCCCTACGCAACAGCCACAACCGGCTAGGCGATAGTTCCAGCCCGACGAGGAAAAGCAGCAATATGATGCCGATTTCCGAATAGGCCAATATCGTCTCTGGCGCGCCAATCAGGCCAAGTCCGTCCGGACCGATAGCGATGCCGGCAACCAGATACCCCAGCACGGCACCAAGGCCGAGACGGCGGAAAACAAGCACGGCAATCAACGCTGCGCCGAGCAACACAACCCCGCCGAGCATCACGTCGGCAACAAGATTATGCGGCGCATCCTCCATCAGTTTTTCTCTTTAATATTCTGCGCCGCAGCCAGAACCGCATCATAAGGCAGCAAGATGGCCGCATGCCGTGACGGATAATCGCTGGCTGCCGAAAGCAAATCCAGTTCAGGCCAAATATCAGGCATCGCGCCCTCGCGCTTTAATGCTTGGGCAATGCCATCGCGCAGTTCATTGAGTAACGATAGGCTCAATCCGTCCGCGTTCTGCCGTAAAATGGCAGCCGAGGCCTGACCCAAGGCGCAGGCATTTGCGCGCAAGGCGAGCCCGCATATATGCCCGCGTGCGTCCGTAGAAACATCCGCCTGCATCCGGCTTCCGCAAATAGGGGATCGCACCTCTGCCGACCCGTCGGGATTTTCAAGGCGATCATGCGCGACCAACGCGGTCGCGAGGCGGAGTATGTCGCGATTGTAGAGAGCGGAATCGCTCACTCGTTTGTTCCCGCGGCTTCGTCGTCGGCCCCGCGGTTCTCCCGAACGAAATCAGACATGGCTGTCCCACTGGCGTTCAGCAGTGGATAGGTGCGTGATTGCGTCATCCATTCAGGCCGCGCCTCATCCGCGCCAAAGAACATGCCATAACCCATGACGAGCAACAGGAATATCAGCGTCGCCATCATCAGCCCCTTCAACATTCCAAAGCCAAAGCCCAAGACACGGTCAAATGGTCCCAAAAGCGATTTGCGTGATCGCGCGCCAAGCGATTTTGCGATCCATGTGCCGAGCGCATAAATGACAATAACAATCGCGAGAAACGCTACAATCGCCGCGCTTGTTTCCGACCCAATCGTTTCCGCCAGCGCAGACGTGGCAGGGGCATGCAGCACGCGGACGGCAGCGATAACCAATATCCATGCAATCATCGACAGCGTCTCTTGCACAAAACCGCGCAATAAGCCGAAAACGGCTCCGCTGCCGATTAGGAAAAATACAATGATATCAAATGCGGTCATGTGAAGCTGCTGCCCAATCTATAATCCGTCGCACCTCGTCCGCAGTGCGCCCATTTCGCCATTCAAGCCGCAAAACCGCTTGATGTCTCTCGCCTATGACATGGCCTAAAAACGGATTTAGTGACGTCCCAGCATATGGTCAACGAGATTGGCCAGCGTGCGGAACTCTTGCGTTGAAATTCCCGACTGTCCCTTCACGGACGGCGGCACAAGTGCACGGCTGAAACCAAGCTTGGCCGATTCCTTCAAGCGCAATGCGCCATGCGCGACGGGGCGAATTTCGCCAGACAAGGCGACTTCTCCAAACAGCACAGCATCCGACGGCAAGGGCCGCTCGGCCAATGCCGATACTAGCGCCGCCGCCACCGCAAGGTCCGCCGCCGGGTCCGAAATGCGATATCCGCCAGCGATGTTCAGATAGACTTCCGCCGTCGAAAAGCTAAGACCACAGCGCGCCTCCAGCACCGCCAATATCATGGCCAGCCGTCCGCTGTCCCATCCGACCACGGCGCGGCGCGGCGTCGCACCGCTGGATAGGCGCACGGTCAGCGCCTGAATTTCAACGAGCACTGGCCGCGTCCCTTCCAACGCCGGAAATACCGTTGCGCCAGTCACTTGCTCTGCGCGGTCGGTCAGGAACAAAGCGCTTGGGTTGCCAACTTCGGTCAGGCCCTCTTCCGCCATAGCGAAAACGCCAATCTCATCGGTGCCGCCAAAACGGTTCT
>CAZCXQ010000302.1:0-2319 GCA_964502655.1 uncultured Sphingorhabdus sp. | reverse complement strand
GCACCCGCTGGATCCAAGCTGGCACTTGCCCGTCTATGTCGCCAATTTCGTCTTGATGGATTACGGCACGGGCGCGGTCTTTGGCTGCCCGGCACATGACCAACGCGACCTTGATTTCGCGCGCAAATATCATTTGCCCGTTACCCGCGTCGTTGCCGATGGCGATGTGACCGACAGCCATTTTGAAGGAAATGTCGCCTACACCAACCCCGGCGTCATCGTGAATTCGCACTGGATGAACGGTATGACCGTCGATCAGGCGAAAGCGGATGTGATCGCAAAGGCCGAGAAAGAAGGCTGGGGCCAAAGCCAAACGCAATATCGCCTGCGCGACTGGGGCGTTTCGCGCCAGCGTTATTGGGGCACGCCAATCCCGATCATCCATTGTCCGGCATGTGGCGCAGTCCCCGTGCCGTTTGACCAGTTGCCGGTGAAATTGCCCGAAGACGTCAGCTTTGACATCCCCGGCAACCCGCTCGATCGCCACCCGACCTGGAGCAAGGTCGACTGCCCCAAATGTCATCAAGAGGCACGCCGCGAGACCGACACGCTCGATACGTTTGTCGATTCCAGCTGGTACTTCATCCGCTTTGCAAGCCAACCGCATGACAAGCCCTTTGACCGGGCGGCTGCGGAAAAATGGCTGCCGGTTGACCAATATATTGGCGGCGTCGAGCACGCGATTTTGCATTTGCTCTACGCCCGTTTCTGGACGCGTGCGCTCAGCCATATCGGCATGATCGACGTCAAAGAGCCGTTCGCGTCTTTGTTTACGCAAGGCATGGTGACGCACCAAACCTATCAGGATGCCAATGGAACATGGCTGAGCCCTGATCAGGTGCGTCGTGAAGGTGACATTTGGACGATCATCGACAGCGGTGCCCCTGCGGTCGCAGGTCGCATCGAAAAGATGTCGAAATCCAAAAAGAATGTCGTCGATCCCGATGACATTGTCGACCAATATGGCGCCGATGCCGTGCGCTGGTTCATGCTGTCCGACAGCCCGCCCGAACGCGATCTGGAATGGTCCGAAGCGGGGATTGAGGGTTGCTGGCGCTTTGTGCAGCGCCTGTGGCGTCTGACCGGTCAGGTCAGCGGCGCCGAAGGTGTCGACAAGGCGCTAGACCGCAAAACGCACCAGATTATCGCTGGCGTCGGTGCGGACATTGAAGCGCTCGCGTTCAACAAGGCGGTCGCAAAAATCTACGACCTTGCCAATGCCATTGAAAAGGCTGCACCTTCGGCAAGCCGCGATACTGCGATCCGTACGATCGTCACATTGTCTGCGCCAATGGTTCCGCATTTGGCCGAAGAAGCATGGACGCAGCTTGGCGCGGCATCAGGCGGCGGCCTTATCGCCGACGCACCTTGGCCGCAGGTCAACCCTGACCTGCTGGTCGAAGACGAAGTGACCATCGCCATTCAGGTGAAGGGCAAGCTGCGCGATACGCTGACCGTTGCAAAGGGACTGCCCCAGGCCGAAGTGGAGGCGCTTGCGCTTGCCAGCCAAAAGGTTCAGCATGCGATTGACGGTGCCGATATCCGGAAAATCATCGTCGTGCCCGATAGGTTGGTCAACATCGTCCTATGAACCGTTTCATCGCCCCCATCTTGCTTGCTTTGATGCTGCCCGCATGCGGATTGCAGCCGTTGTACAGCGGTGGGTCAAAGGGCGCGGTGGCAACAACGCTGGGTTCGGTATCGGTCGCGCCGATCGAAGGCAAAAGCGGCTGGTTGATGCGCAATGCCTTAACCGACCGCCTTGGCGCGCAAGACAGCAACGTCGCCCAATTCCGCTTGGTCGTCACACTTGATGACCGGATTGAGGGTTTTGGCGTGCGTGCCGACGATACGGTGACGCGTGAACGGCGCACATTGCGCGCACGCTATCAGCTGATCTCCGTCGCTACCGGTGAAACGGTGTTGGATGCAACCGCAGGGTCCGACGCGGGCATCGATGTTGCCGGTTCGGAATATGCCACCATCGCTGGCGAAAACAGCGCGCTCGAAAATCTGACGCAGAAGGTTGCGGATCAGATTGTCACCCGGCTTTCGATCTACGCCCGCGGCGAATGAGCAACGCAAAAGAACGCAGCTTTATAAGTGCCATCGGCACACGTCCCGAGATTCGGCTGTTTTTCATTTTCGGACAGGATGAATCGGCCGCCGCCGACATCGCATCGCAAATGTCCGCCGCGCTGACGGGTTCGGAACGGATAGATATTGACAGCGACCGTATTCGTAATGACCCCGCGCTTCTGGCGGACGAGGCATCGGCGCTTTCGCTATTTGGCGATAAGCGGCACATCCGCCTGAACT
>CAZCXQ010000301.1:0-2323 GCA_964502655.1 uncultured Sphingorhabdus sp. | reverse complement strand
CGGCGTCAGTGACATGAATGTGGTCCGCAAGTTGGAAGCGGCGCTCGAAATTGCGGCTTGCGATTCCCATGTGCAGAAAATCGCGATTGTCGTTGCCTTCAGCGTGTTTGCTGCCCGTAACGATCAGCAGATTTTGCTGTGCGACAATGTCGATTTCTTCGGCCTTAAATCCCGCAACTGCTACGGTGACTTGATAGTCATTTTCGCCGGTGCGCTCGATATTGAAAGGCGGATAGTTTTCGTTTGTGGCCGCGCGCCCGGTATTTTCGAGCAGTTCAAACAAGCGGTCAAAACCGACTGTGTTCCGGCGATATGGTGTAAAATCAAAACGTTGCATATCAAATTCTCCATCAAGCAATTTGGTGTGTGCTAACCCCGCAAGCGCAGCAGTCAGCTATGTCGTTTTGGAGCCTTTCGACCTCCGGTTGATGAGATGGGGAGTGCACCCAAAATTGCAAGATGAAAAAATGCATCGAAGAATGAGGGCACAAAAAACAAGGCCGCCCGGATATTTCCGAACGGCCTCGCTCTGCAGCTTTGCTAGCGCGTAGTTTCAGACCTCTGCCGGTCCCCACCGGCGGGACTGATTTTCCCCCTGAACCATCGGCCTGTACAGGCTCTCGACGAATTCGGTGACTTCATCTTCCTTTGCGGTCTGCTTTGCAATTGGAACCACACTCCGCCCAACGCTTTTTCAAAGGCTGTTGCACCCCTGCAACAATGCTTGCCAGTCCTCGTGGCGGAACCTAAGAACCGGATATGCCGAAAACATTGATGAGTGACCGCACATGATATTGTCGCGATATGAACGCATGGTGGCGCGCAGATATCTGCTGCCGGGCAAAGGCGAGGGTTTTATCTTCCTGGTCGCGAGTATCAGCCTAGTCGCGGTTGCGCTTGGCGTAGCTGCGCTGATCATCGTCATGAGTGTTATGAATGGCTTTCGCGCTGAATTATTCGACAAGATTGTTGGCCTGAACGGCCATGCTGTTGTTCAGGGCTATGGCGGGCGGCTTCAGGACTGGCGTCAGATTTTGAACGATGTTGATAAGACGCCCGGCGTCACTGACGCCACTGCGTTAATTGAACAGCCACTGCTCACCACCTTCAATGGCCGGGTCGAAGCGATTCTGGCGCGCGGAATGTCGGTGAATGACATCCTGAAGAATGAAACGCTAAAAGGGAAAACGGTCGCCGGAAGCTTGAGAGCGTTGAGCCCGAATGAAGACAGGGTGGCTATCGGTTCGCGGCTTGCCCAAAATTTGGGGGTTCAGGTCGGACAAAGCATTACGATCATCAACCCTGCTGGACGGACGACGCCCTTCGGCACGGTCCCGCGCGAAATTTCTTATGAAGTGGCCGCGATCTTTGAAGTTGGCGTTTATGATTATGACAAAGCGTTCGTCATCATGCCCATCGAACGGGCACAGGTGCTTATGTTGTTGGGTGACGAAATCGGCATGATCGAGATCAAGACCGAAAATCCCGACAAGGTGAACGAGATTCTCGCGCCGCTTTTGCCCAAACTCGAAAACAAAGGCCTAATCGTGGACTGGAAGAGCATGAACGCATCGTTGTTCGAGGCGTTAGCGGTTGAGCGCGTCGCCATGTTCGTCGTGCTTTCGATCATCGTGCTCGTTGCCGTGTTCAACATCCTGTCCTCGCTCATCATGCTGGTGCGGGCCAAAACGCGGGATATTGCGATACTACGGACCATGGGGGCGTCACGAAAATCACTGTTGCGGATATTCATGACCGTGGGATTGTTGATCGGGTCGTCCGGCATTGTGCTTGGCCTGATATTGGGCGCTATCTTCCTGTATTTCCGGCAGTCGGTGGTCAATTTCATTCAGCTGCTCACCGGCCAAAATTTGTGGGACCCATCAATCCGGTTCCTGACCGAGCTGCCATCGCGAACGGACCCAGTCGAAGTATTGGCAATTTGTGGGCTGGCCCTGCTGTTTAGCTTCCTTGCCACCTTGTACCCCGCGCTGAAGGCGGCAAGTACCGATCCAGTTCAGGTGTTGCGTTATGAATAATGTCGTTGAACTCATCGATGTGCGCCGCAAATTTGTGCAGGGCGATGTCACCATAGAAGTGCTGCGCGGTGTCGACCTTGTGGTTGGCAAGGGCGAACTTGTGGCGTTGCTTGGTCCGTCGGGTTCCGGGAAATCAACGATGCTTCAGGCGGTCGGTCTGCTTGAGGGCGGCTTTTCGGGATCTATCAAATTGGATGGTGAAGAAGTCAGTTCCGCAGGCGTTGATCGTCAAACCGAAATACGCCGGCAGAAGCTTGGTTTTGTGTACCAGTTTCACCATTTGC
>CAZCXQ010000300.1:0-2338 GCA_964502655.1 uncultured Sphingorhabdus sp. | reverse complement strand
GATACAGGTTCCAGCGGATTTCGCCTGATGGGCAATTCCGCTGGTCAACCCATATCGAGCTTGTTGGGCAATTTAGCCGTTAGTGTAAAAGCACTGACATTACGGCATGTGTGACGAGCATCATGAGCGCCAGTGACGACAATGAAAACAGTCCAAACCGAATGATCACGCGGTTCGACAAAATTTGAACCAGGCTATGTGCGACACGAAGGCCGACATAGACCCAAGCGATCGTTGCATTCAGATTGTCGCCCTGACCAACCATGGCAAGCGTCAAACATACCGCATAAAACACCGTAGGTGCTTCGTGTAAGTGGTTGTAATTGTCTGCAACCCACGACGCTTTTTCTTCGCCTTTGGCAACCAGCGCATCGCGCAAGGCACCGGCGGAGGATCCAACAATCTTGCTTCCGTCAATCCCTGCGCGGTTCATGGCGGGTATGCGCGTGGCATACATCCAGATCCAGATAATCATCGTCCATGCCGCAAGCGCGACGACTGGTCCTAATATTGCACTATTCATATCAACTCTCCCCCTTAAATGGTCGCAAGAACGGCCTGAACGGCCAAAACCGTCAGGCACAATGATGACAACACAAACAACACAAAACGGATGCTGACGATATTGACCGTCGATTGCCAGATACTGTGGATCACCCGCAAAATCGCGTAGCCCCACGCCAGATACACAGACATCTCACTTGCGCCGCCCGATATGGCCAAGATTATAACCGCGGCATAAAATACCGTTGGCTGTTCCATAAGATGCGCATAATTGTGCGACTTCCAAGCCACCGGCGGCGGCAAATTAGGATCAATGTCTTGTCCCCGCCCGCCGGGCGTAGCTTTGCCAAGATTCACACCGATTTTCGCCATCGCTGGAAGCCGTGCCGCCATGAGCCAATACATCATGAAAACGGACCACAGCACCAATATGGCCGCAGGCGCCAAAATAGGCATATTCATATAAAAAACCCTCCCCGTCGTAAGATGGGGAGGGTGATGCACCTATGAATAATTGTCAATTGTAACTTATTGCGCGGACCGCTTGCCGATCTTCACAACATTGCTTGCGTCATGGGCGGGCAACTGGGCGTACAGGCTTGCCATCGGTTCGTCTCCGACCGGAACCGTGTCAGTCTCGCCAAAGCCGTTGAATTCCGTCCGCATCGCGCAGCCATATGCGCCCAACATGCCGACTTCGATATAGTCACCGGCTTGCACGTCATCGGGAAGGATGAAAGGCCCCGCCATATGGTCCATATCGTCGCAGGTAGGCCCGTAGAAGCTGAATTCAGCCATCTGGGTACCAATTGACGTGTCCGACCGCTGAAGGGCCACAGGGAAGCGCCAGCCAATGTGCGCGGCATCAAACAATGACCCATAAGCGCCGTCGTTGATGAACAGCTCTTGGCCACGGCGCTTTTCGACCTTCACCAGCAACGACGCATATTCGGCGCACAATGCACGGCCCGGCTCACACCATAGTTCGGCGGAATAGCTGATGGGAAGGTCTTCGAAGCAATTGTGAATGACTTCAAAATAGCCTTCCAACGCAGGTGGCTCCATGCCGGGATAGACCGATGGGAAACCACCGCCGACATCGACAATATCAACCGTGACCGATGCTTCAACGATAGCAGCACGCACATGCTCCATCGCCTCGGCATAAGCAGCCGGCGTCATGGCCTGACTTCCAACGTGGAAGCAAATGCCCAAGCTGTCGGCGACCTGACGTGTCGCGACGAGCAGATCTGCTACTTCGGATGGATCTGCGCCAAATTTTGAAGCAAGGCTGAGCTTCGCATGCTCTGATGACACGCGAATACGCACGCACAGTTCAAGATCGGTCGCGCCGTCGGTGGCACGCACGATCTTTTCCAATTCCTCATGGCTGTCGAGGCTGAATGTCCGAACCCCATGGTTGTGGTAAGCCTGCGCAATGGCGCGTTCGCTTTTTACAGGATGCATGAAGCACAGCTTCGCATCCGGCAGGAACTTGCTCACCAAACGCACTTCACCAAGCGAAGCGACGTCATAATGGGTGATGCCCGCGTCCCACAAAGTCTCAAGCAATGCAGGCGAAGGATTGGCCTTTACCGCGTACAGCGACTTACCCTGAAACTTCTCAACGAAGAAACGGGCGGCGCGCGAAGCGGCATGCGGGCGAAGGAGCGTGATAGGTTCGTCAGGGCGCTGGGCGCGGACTACAGCTAGAGCGTCAAGATACTCGTGCAACTCAAGGGACCCCCAAAAAAATAACGTGAAACAACAAGGCTGCCTTGCGGTTATTGGAAGTCCCCCTGGGGCAGCGGAGGCGTCCCTTATGAAAAGCAGG
>CAZCXQ010000299.1:0-2343 GCA_964502655.1 uncultured Sphingorhabdus sp. | reverse complement strand
GCGCACGGCCACATTGCGAGCAAACGCAACCGCCAGCTTTGCAAATTCCCAATACACGCCCAATCCGACCAGAACGATCAGCGCCATAAACGCATAGCCGCCCAGCCAGATCGCGCCGATGGCGACTGACATCATGGCAACGCTCGACAATGTCCGTACGCCTAAGTCGGAACGCGGCTTCAGCAACGGAACGTCCTTATCGTTCATCGGCCACCATAACGTCGTTCACGCGTTGAAAACTCGGTCAAAGCTTGTGCGAGCTCATCCTTGCTGAAATCGGGCCACAGCGTGTCGGTAAACCAGAACTCTGCATAGGCCGCCTGCCACAGCATGAAATTTGATAAGCGTTGCTCGCCCGATGTCCGGATCAAAAGGTCTAATGGCGGCAGCCCGGCGGTGTCCAAATGGGCTTCGATAGACTCCGTGGTAATGTCACCCTGCGCAGCGGCGGAACGGGCCGCGCGCACAAGTTCATCCTGCGCGCCATAATTCAACGCAACGGCCAGCGTCGTACGCGTGTTCTGTGACGTTCGCGCAATCGATTCTTCAAGCATCTCCACAATATCTGGCGCTAATGCTTTGTAATTGCCTATTATCTTTAAACGAACATCATTGACCGCAAATTCATCGAGATCAGATTTGATGAATTCGCGCATCAACCCCATCAGGTCGCTGATTTCATCTTCCGGACGTTTCCAGTTTTCGCTCGAAAACGCATAGAGGGTAAGTGTTTCCAAACCCAACTCACCCGCTGCACGCACGATTTTGCGAACGGTCTCAACACCCCTTTTGTGCCCCATGGCCCGCGGCAACATGCGTTTTTTCGCCCAGCGCCCGTTGCCATCCATAATGATGGCCACATGCCGCGGCAATTTTCCAGTGCCTGCTTCAATGCGCTCAGGTTGGGAAGCGGTGGTCAAGATACTATTCCGCCCGTTCGTGTCGAGCAACGTCGAGACACTGCGCAGAACCGACTGGCCTCTCGTTTTCGCGCGCGGCGAACGGGCAAGAGGTTGATACACCGATCACTGGCTAAGGATTTCCTTTTCCTTTTGCGCAGCGGCGTCATCAACGGCTTTGATCATCTCGTCCGTCATCTTTTGAACTTCAGTCTCCAGCCGTTTGCGCTCGTCCTCGCTGATTTCCTTCTTATTCTCGTCGGTCTTCAGCCCGTCATTGGCATCGCGGCGCACGTTGCGGATCGCGATTTTTGCCTTCTCTGCATATTGACCGGCAAGCTTAGCCAGCTCTTTGCGGCGCTCTTCGGTCAAATCGGGGATAGGCAAACGCAATGTCTGGCCATCGGTAATCGGGTTCAGGCCAAGGCCCGCCGAACGAATAGCCTTTTCAACCGGAGTCACGTTTGAACGGTCCCAGACCTGCACCGACAACAACCGCGGCTCCGGCGCGCTGACCGTTGCAACCTGGCTCAACGGCATGTGTGAGCCATATACTTCGACCACTACAGGATCGAGCAAGGTCACGTTCGCACGGCCCGTGCGCAAACCGGAAAGGTCGCTCTTAAACGAATCAACAGCGCCTTTCATGCGGCGCTCGACATCAGTCTTGTCATATTGCGGCATGATTCAATTTCCTTCGCTTGTTACCACAGTAGAAGTGCCGCTTCCGTCCAGCACTTTCAAAATATTGCCCTGTTCGCGGATGGAGAACACCACGATTGGAATGTTGTTGTCACGGCAAAGTGACACGGCGCTCGCGTCCATAACCTTCAGATTATCTGCCAACACCCGGTCGTAACTCAATGTTTCATAACGGGTTGCTGTCGCGACCTTCTTTGGATCGGCATCATATACGCCATCGACCGAGGTACCCTTGAACAAGGCGTCGCACTGCATTTCAGCAGCACGCAACGCAGCGCCGCTATCGGTCGTGAAGAATGGCGCACCAACACCGGCGGCGAAGATCACGACCCGGCCCTTTTCCAAATGACGTTCTGCACGGCGGCGAATGACAGGCTCGCACACCTTGTCCATTTCGATGGCTGACTGAACCCGTGTGGGAACGCCAAGCTGTTCGAGCGCATTCTGCATGGCCAAAGCATTCATGACCGTTGCCAGCATGCCCATATAGTCCGCCTGCGCGCGATCCATGCCCTTGGCAGCACCGGCCATTCCGCGAAAAATGTTACCACCGCCGATAACGAGGCACAGTTGAAGCCCGGTATCTTGGGCAGCCTTCACTTCTTCGGCGACGCGCGCGACGGTATCGGGGTCAATGCCATAGGCCTGATCCCCCATCAGCACTTCGCCCGAAAGCTTAAGCAATATACGACGATAGCCGTGCGCGCTCATAATGTCCCTCGTCCCGATACAATAATGGCGC
>CAZCXQ010000298.1:0-2352 GCA_964502655.1 uncultured Sphingorhabdus sp. | reverse complement strand
GGCTGTCGATCAGCACAAACACACGCTTTAACACCGCGCGACCACGCAGATAATCGTTAATCAGATAACGCCATTGCTGCACCGTCTTGATGGGGGCTTTGGCATAGCCATAGCCCGGCATGTCGACGATGCGGAACAACGCGGGTTCACCAACATCGAAAAAGTTCAGCTCTTGCGTGCGGCCCGGTGTGTTGGACGCGCGCGCAAGGTTATTGCGGTTCACCAACGCATTAATCAGGCTGGATTTGCCGACGTTCGACCGACCCGCAAAGGCGATTTCCGGGACCGTTGGGTCCGGCAGAAATTCAAGCTTGGGCGCTGATTTCAGGAACGTAACCGGACCGGAGAATATCCGGTTCGGTTCGGCTATTCCCGCGATGACATCCGCGCTCACGACCCCGCCTTGGCTTTCGCTGCCGCTTTTTCTTGCGCATCACGCGCCATCTGCTCCCGCAACGCCGGGTGGCGTGAATAGAGCCACTTTTGCTGCGCAATCGACACGATGTTCGACATGACCCAATAGAGCTGAAGTCCAGCGGCAAATGGCGCCATGATGAACATCAGGAACCATGGCATCACGGCGAATACCTGCTTTTGCACCTCATCCATAGGTTGCGGGTTGAGGCGCTGCATCAGCCACATCGTAAAGCCGAGCAATATTGGCAGGACGCCAATGGCAATGAACGATGGCGGGTCAAAGGGCAGCAATCCAAACAGGTTGATCGGTGTCAACGGGTCGGGTGCCGACAAATCCTTCAGCCACAGCACGAATGGCTGGTGACGCATTTCGATCGACAGCAGCAGAATCTTGTACAGCGCGAAGAAGATCGGAATCTGGAGCAAGATGGGCAGGCAGCCCGCGAGCGGGTTTACCTTTTCATCCTTATACAGCTTCATCATTTCCTGCTGCAGGCGTGGCTTGTCATCCTTCCAACGCTCTTGCAGGGCCTTCAGCTTAGGCTGAACAGCACGCATCTGCGCCATCGACGCAAATTGCTTTTGCGCTACAGGGTACATGAAGCCACGAACGATGATCGTCAGGCCAATAATGGCTAAACCAAAGTTTCCGAACAGGCCGAACAGCCAATGCAGGATCCAGAAGAACGGAATGGCGATGAACCAGAACCAGCCCCAATCGATGGCATAATCGAGATAGGGAATGCCGAGCTTCTTTGAATATGCGTCAAGAACGGCCATCTCTTTAGCACCAGCGAACAGACGCGAGCCGCTGTTAAGGACCGCACCTGGTGCAACGCTGGTGTAGCGTGTTGGAATGACTTGCGCCTGATAGACATCGCCGCTGGCACGGAATTTGGCCGATACGGGCGTTTTTTGGTCAGGGATAAGCGCGCCGAGCCAATATTTGTCGGTGAAGCCAAGCCATCCACCCGTGCTGGTGAATGATGTTTCGCCGTTGTTTTCCGCGACGTCGACATAGCCCCAATCATAATTGGGCTTTTCGTCAAAAACGCCCATTGGGCCGATGTGGATATGCGTAAATATCGATCCACCAGATGTCGCGTCGGCAGGCTTCCCGGTGCGGCTGAGCAGCGCAAAATTCGCGATCTCAACCGGGGTAGTGCCGCCATTGGTGAAGGTCTGCTTCGCGGTAATCATGTAGTTTTCGTCAATCGACAGCGCGATATCGAACTTCTGATTAAGGGTGTTGGTCCAGCTTAATGTGACGGGCGTTGTTGGCGTCAACTTATTGCCGCTTGGCGTCCAGACGGTTTTATCATCCGGAACCGTTACGCCGGTGCCAGCCCAGCCAAAGCGCGCGAAATAGGCATCTTTTGTACCCGATGGTGCGAACAGGCGCACTGGCGCTGAATCCTTGGCGAGTGCGGTGCGGTGGGTGAGCAACAACAGGTCGTCAATTTTTGCGCCTTCAAGATTGACCGAACCCTTCAACTTTGGCGTTTCCACCGAGATGCGGGCTGTGGACTGAAGCGCGCTGCTCAGCGGAATGGCCTGCGCTTTTGCAGGCGCTGCCTCGACCTGCACATCCGACGTTGCCGCGCCAGCTGGGCTGGTGGCGGTCTTCGCGCTGCTGGTCACAGGGGCGGGGGTTGGAAAGAAATAGCTGGCGACATAAGGCCATCCGAACAGGATAAGGCCTGTCAGCAAGACTGCAAAAATCAGGTTGCGTTTATCGTCCACGTGTAAATCCCCGTTAATCAATCAGTTGGGCGTCATGGCACTGGATCATATCCATGCCCACCCCAAGGTTGGCAGCGCAATAGCCGTTTGATGGCCAGCCAGCCACCCTTAATCGCGCCATGCTTTTGAAGTGCCGTTATTGCATAGGCCGAGCAGCTGGGGCTGTACCGGCAGGTCGGCGGCAAAATACGC
>CAZCXQ010000297.1:0-2408 GCA_964502655.1 uncultured Sphingorhabdus sp. | reverse complement strand
GCAGCGCCCCGAAATCATGGCGCAAATTGTCGGCTGCCTCGAAGGCATGGGCGATGCCTGCCGCGCGCTCGATTACCCAATCGTGTCGGGCAATGTCTCGCTCTACAACGAAAGCAAGGCCACCGGCGGTGGCAGCGCGATTTTGCCGACCCCAGCCATTGGCGGCGTGGGTGTGCTTGAAGACGTCGGCAAGATGGCGACGATCGGGTTTAAAGCCGATGGCGACGGCATTTTCGTCATTGGCCATAATGAAGGGCATCTTGGCCAGTCCTTATGGCTGCGCGAACTGCATGGCCGTGAAGACGGCGCCGCGCCATCGGTCGATCTGGCCCAAGAACGCGCGCACGCAGAATTTGTCCGCCAGCTGATTCAGGATGGCAAGGTCAATGCGGTGCATGACGTTGCCGACGGTGGTTTGCTCGTGGCCTTGACCGAAATGGCGTTGGCCAGCGGCAAGGGATGTGCGCTCGAAGAAATCGGCGACGCCTTCACGGCGTTTGGCGAAGATCAGGCCCGCTACGTTGTGACCAGCGCCGCTGCCGACCAAATACAGGCCGCAGGCATTCCTATGACGCGGATCGGCACGGTTGGCGGAACGTCAGTGAAGGGCCCCGGTTTCGAGGTCGAAATAGCCGACCTTCGCAACGCACATGAAAGCTTCTTCAAAAACTGGATGGAAAGCTAAGGCTTAACGCCGATCGGTGGCCAATTTTCACCGCGCCTCTCTGCGTCCTCTGCGCCTCTGCGTGTAAAATGGATTCGCGCAGAGGCGCAGAGGACGCAGAGTTAAAACACACGGGTAATGTCGGCGGCCTGAAGCACCGATCCCGCACACGCGTTCGCCTGTTGTTAAACGGCAGGCGCCAGCAGATTATACGGATCAATGCCGCCGGAACGCATCGCGGCATGCGCGGCTTTGTAGGTCACTGGCTCTGTGATGCCCAAACGCTTGCGTGCGTCAGCCAAAGGCTCGCGTAACAAGGCTGCGATATCTTCGTGAACGATGTTCTTCGCTGCTTTGCCGATGCGATAGCCTTCGTGGACCGCTTTCAAAATCGGCGCGGATTTCGCGACGCGATATTTCAGTTCCAACGCGCCGGCATAAGCAATGAAGCCAACGCCCAGATTGTGATTTTGCGCATAGGTAAAGCCAAGCACGCATTGTTCACCCAGCGCGTCACGGCCATAGCCGGTGAGGATGTGCAGCATGTCATGGGTATCGCGCAAGCGGTCGCCATAACGGTCAACCACATCGCCGAAAACGGGATAGGATGTCCGGAACTGGGCATATTCCGCCTCAAGCCCCGCCGCGCTCAAGCCTTCGCGCTCCATGAATTCGACATAGGCACGGCCAACGGTGCCGGCGGGCAGTTTCTTGATGCTGTCATGATCATCAAGCATGTCGATGAGACGCTCATTGCTTTCAAGCAATGCCCGGCCCTTTGGTGTTTCCCAAAACTTCCGCGCCATTTCGCCGAACTTGCGGCCGCTTAAAGCCGCAATGATGTGAAACACCTGCTCGGTATCTTCCTTATTCGCGATCAGCTTACGAAAATGACGCCACGCTTTCAGTGGCTGAATCTTCGCAGGGGGGCGATCAGGATGGGAGAAATACAGTTCGGTCATGGCGAATCCAAAGCTATTTAGAACATCCGAATATTTTCTACCTACATTCATGTCAATAACAAAAGCTTAATGCGCTGGACGGGTTTCGCGGACTTCTGTATTAATCGAATAATACAGGGGGTGTTATGCAGACATCGGAAAGCAGATACATTACGCTGGACGCCATGCGCGGCTTTGCGGTGATGGGCATATTGGCGATGAACATCATCGTCTTTGCGATGCCCGAATGGGCCTATATCACCCCTGCGGCCTATGGCGGTGAAACCTTTGCCGACCGGATGGCGTGGCTGTTTTCCTTTGTGTTCATCGACGGGAAAATGCGCGGGCTATTCTCGCTGTTGTTCGGCGCGAGCCTGATTTTGATAACGGACCGTGCATCGTCCAATGGCGAAAGCGCGGCGCATGTGCACTATCGGCGCATGGCGTGGCTCGCTGTCTTCGGCCTCGTGCACCATTTCTTCATTTGGTATGGCGACATATTGTTTCTGTACGCCATGGCCGGGATGGTCGCCTTTCTGTTCCGCAACTGGGCGCCTGCGCGTTTGGTCAAATGGGCGTTGATTATCTTCGGCCTGGGGCTTGCCTTTTGGGGGCTGCAATTTGGCGGGTTGCAAATCCTGCAATATCTGGCGACCCAGCCGGATGCGTCGGCGGATTTGGTGCGGCAATATAATGACGTGAAATCGAACCCTGATTTCAGCTTTGATGTCCCGGCGCAGGTCGATCTACACCGCGGGGCATATGGTCAGATTGTCGCGGCCAAGCTGGCCGATTGGCCAGAA
>CAZCXQ010000296.1:0-2413 GCA_964502655.1 uncultured Sphingorhabdus sp. | reverse complement strand
ACAGCTTCAATGTCTCAACCTCTTGCGTCAGCGGAACCTTGGCCGCAGCCTCATTGATGAGGGTGAAGCGCAAAAATGACGATAGCCGCGACAACATGGCATTTGCCTGCTCGGTCTGCTTCAGCAGCACGAGCGTCGATATACTGTTCAATGTGTTGAATAGAAAATGCGGGTTCAACTGATATCGCAACATCGTCAGCTGCGCGCTGGTGGCCTGCGCCTCAAGCCGCATCATCTGGTCCGCTTGTTCTTCAGCGCGCACGAAATAATTGATCGCGTAATATAGCGCAGACCAGGCCGCCAACAGCACCGAGTTGATGTAGATCGCGGCGAGCCATAACTGCGCAAAGGGCGTTTCATCCACCCCGTCCCGAATGGTTTGCAGCACCCACACGTCCATATACGCGTAGCCAATGGTGGCCAAGGACACCGCGACGAACGTCAGGCTCCACGTAATAAATGGCCGCTGATCAATCAGGAATCGGTAAATAACCGATAGCAGAAGCGTGATCGAATACCCCGTGACCGCTGATATCAGGATGGGCACAAGGAAGCTGACGGGCTGCCCTTGGGCAATACCCGACGCAGCGCGCAAAATGACTGCGCCTGCCCATCCGGCTGAATGGAGATTCCAAAACGCACGATTTTTATCGGCAAAGAAGGGTTTGTCTGTAAGCTCAAGTACCGCCATAAAATCGGTCTAGCCGCATTTTGCGCGCGCATGAAGCACTTGTTTCATCACAAGGACATGATAGGGTTTTGGGGAGAGGATATCGACCATGGACAATCACGAAGACCGCGCAACTTTCCGCGACATGTCGCAGAGCACGCAAGAAGATTGGCAGATCATCATGCGGCACAATATCCCGTTTTCGCAAAATGGCGGACAACGGATATTGGACCATCTTCGACTGCTGGATGGCGATTTTGGTGGATTCGCGGTGGACCGGTTGACCCATTCCTTGCAAACCGCAACGCGCGCCCATCGTGATGGACGGGACGAAGATTATGTTGTCATGGCGCTGCTGCACGACATTGGCGATACACTTGGCGCGGCAAACCACCCAGACATTGCTGCTGCCATATTAAAGCCGTTCGTTTCCGAAAAGCTCCACTGGATTGTTCAAAACCACGGCATTTTTCAAGGTCACAACTTCTTCCACCATCTTGGGCTTGATCGGGACATGCGCGAAAAGTTCCGCGGTCATGAATGGTTTGCTGACACCGAAGAATTCATCGACAAATATGACTGCCCATCGTTCGACCCGGACTATGACACGCTGCCATTAGAGTTTTTCGAACCCATGGTGACGAAGCTGTTCCGCCATCCGCTCAACAGCATTTATAAGCGTGAAGCAGAGGCAGTCGCGTAATCAACTCATTTCGGCGGGTGCCCTTATAACGGGGGCCATTCGTGCATATAAATAAGGATCACCGGACGTTCGCGTGAACGATCCGGCGCTTTGCACGTTGTCCCCTCCACCCCCCGAAAGGAAAACATCATGGCAAAGAGCCAAAAGAAATCGAACCGCGAAATCCGCAAACCAAAGGCCGAGGGACCCAAGAAGCAAAACGCTTCGAACCCCTCAACCAAAGGTAACCCCGCCGGGTTGGCGCCATCGAAGAGCTAAGGGCTTAACGCCCCAATAGCACCCTTGCCTGACCGGCAACCTGTGCCAGCATCGCGGGCGTCGGAATGCCTGCCATGCGGGCGCGGTCGACCATCGCCTTGAATGCACGCACGCGAACGGTGTTGGTTTGCAGCCAATCCTGTGCATCCTCGAGCGGCTTCTTGGCGGCGCGGCGGCGTAGGAAATCCAAACGCATCGTTTGGAAATCGCGCGCCAGACCCGCAACCAGCAATCGCTCCCACGGGTCATGCGGATCGATCTGCATAGCCGCCCCTTGCGCCCAGCTGAGTCCAAGCGCATCGCCAAGCGTGGTGAACGCACGCGTCAGCGCAGTCACATCACCCTTTTGCGTCGACGACAGCGCCGCAAGGCCAATCGCGCCATCCAACTGGGCCAATTCAACCAGCCGATCGGCAATTTTGCGTGGCGCGCCATTTTCCATAAGCCGTGCGCCAAAACGCTCCGTCTGAAGCCGGACGTCATTGGGCAACAACCCGTCCAGCGCGGCAGACAATTTCTGCACGACGGGGGCATATACGGCGGTGGCGGCACTGACATCGCGGCCTTCATGCGCGTTGCGAATGATGTCCGCCATCTGCGCACGTATTTCAACGGCAGCTTGGTTGAATAGCATCAGCCGCGTTGCCTCCGGCATGGGTGTCGTATCGATGGCCTGCCACAGCGATGGCAGATCATAGATGCGCTCGGCAATGGCGAAGGCCGCCGCAACATCACCAAGGCCGCAGCCCTCTTCCTCCGCAAGTTCAAACGGGTGCAGCATG
>CAZCXQ010000295.1:0-2431 GCA_964502655.1 uncultured Sphingorhabdus sp. | reverse complement strand
CATCGATCAAGCGATGCTCGTACACAATGCCAAGCTCTTTGAACTTGTCGGCAAATTCGGCTTCGTACACTTCTTGGAACAGGTCCTTAAAGCGGCCATCATAATATTTCAGGATGGTGTTCTTGGTCGACAGATACACGGGCCATTCGCGGGTTACGCCATAGTTCAGCGAAGCGCGGGCAAAATCACGAATCGAGTCGTCAAGATTGTACATCGCAAGGGCAACGCCCGGCGACGGATAACGGAAAACTTCTTCGTCAATTTTTTGGCCATCGTCGCCGTCCCACACAAGGCGCAATGTGCCGGGGCCAGGAACGAGGAAATCGGTCGCGCGATACTGGTCACCAAAGGCATGGCGGCCGATCACGATAGGGTCCGTCCATCCTGGGATCAGGCGCGGGACATTTTCGATGACGATGGGTTCACGAAAAACAACGCCGCCCAAAATGTTGCGGATGGTGCCGTTTGGCGACTTCCACATTTTCTGCAGGCCGAATTCTTCAACGCGCGCTTCATCTGGAGTGATCGTCGCGCATTTTACGCCGACACCGAATTCGCGGATTGCGTTGGCGGAATCAACAGTGACCTTGTCATTGGTCTTGTCGCGATATTCCATGCCAAGGTCATAATATTTCAGGTCAATATCGAGATATGGCAGGATGAGACGTTCCCTGATCCATTCCCAGATGATGCGAGTCATTTCGTCGCCATCGAGTTCTACAACCGGATTTTTGACCTTAATTTTTGCCATGTCAGAAAGCACTTTCCATTGGGGAGACTTGATATCGACCGGTGCCATAGCAAAGTCTGCCATATGTTCAACTGGCTACCGTAATTGTGTGAAATTGCCGCGAACGGCATCAAAGGTTGTAAGATGCACCGTCATCCCCTAGCTAAAGCCTATGAGTAGACAAGAACTGACAAACCGGGGTACCGGGGTCGCGAAATGGTCGTTTCCGCCTGTTCACCCCGAAGGCCGTAAATTTGCCCTGATCGCAGCGGGTATCACCCTGTTTTTTGCATTTATGGCATGGGAGACGCTCGCATGGCCCATGGGCGCAGTGACCATATGGACACTCGCTTTCTTTCGCGATCCAGTGCGTGCCACGCCCATTGACGACCGCTTTGTGGTTTCGCCAGCAGATGGCCTTGTCACCCTGATTGAACAAGTCCTGCCACCGGCAGAATTGCGCGGGCCAGACGGTCTGGGTGATCAACCGATGACCCGGGTTTCGATCTTCATGAGCGTTTTTGACGTGCATATTAACCGGACGCCAATCCGCGGCACGATCAAACGCGTTGTGTACATCGCCGGTAAGTTTTTGAACGCTGACTTGGATAAAGCGAGCGAAGAAAATGAACGTCAGCACTTCCTCGTGGAACGCAGTGACGGCGTGCGTATCGGCTTTACCCAAATCGCTGGTCTTGTCGCGCGTCGTATTGTCGCTTTTGTGAAAGAAGGCGACAGCGTAGCGAATGGCCAACGTGTCGGCCTTATCCGCTTTGGCAGCCGCGTGGATGTATATTTACCGCACGGCACATCGTCGCGCGTCATTAAAGGGCAGCGTTGCGTCGCGGGCGAAACGGTCATCGCCGACTTGGGTGTTGACCAAGATTTGATTGCCGTCGCGCACTAATGAACGATTTTTCCTCCCGCCCCGGCATTCCGTTACGGGCGCTCGCACCAAATGCGATCACCGCGCTTGCCTTGTGTACTGGCCTCTCGGGGGCATGGTTTGCGATGCAGGGCCGCTGGGAAAACGCTGTCGCCGCAATGGTTATTGCAGGTGTGCTTGATGTCATGGATGGCCGCGTCGCGCGGATGTTGAAAGGCGAAAGTCGTTTTGGCGCGGAACTCGACTCATTATCTGATGTGATTGCTTTCGGCGCGACCCCGGCGTTGGTCATGTATATGTGGGTGCTACAGGATATGCCCCGCTTCGGTTGGACCATCTCTGTATTCTTCGTATTGTGCGCTGCGCTGCGACTTGCACGTTTCAATGCCCGTATCGATACCGAAAACCAGCCGCATAAAATGGCGGGATTTAACACCGGCGTCCCATCGCCGCCCGGCGCGGCTTTGGCGTTGCTGCCGATGATGATTTGGTTCGAAACCGGTGCGGAATGGGTACGCGACTATCGCTTCCTTGGGCCATGGTTGCTCCTGTGCGCGGTCTTGATGGTTTCCAACGTGGCCACCTACAGCTGGTCGTCGATTAAGGTCCGCCGTAGCCTGCGCTTTATGGCACTCGCCTTTGTTGGTCTGTTTACCGCGACCTTGGTTGCTGCCCCTTGGGTTGCAATGATCGGGGCGACGATAGTTTATGCAGGGCTGCTGCCGTTTAGCGCCATGAGCTATGCGCGTGTAAAAAAGGCACAGCGGGCGCAAACCGAAGCCGCTTGACCTAAGCCTGCCATAGGCTATGTTCCG
>CAZCXQ010000294.1:0-2440 GCA_964502655.1 uncultured Sphingorhabdus sp. | reverse complement strand
GAAGTCAGATGATCTGGCACGCAACTATGCCGGCAATCGGCCATCGACCACGATATTGATGGACGATGTGACGCCATCTGCGTTGGGCGCTTTGATTGCGTTTTACGAACACCGGACTTTTGTGAATGCCGTGTTGCTGGGCATAAACCCGTTTGACCAATTTGGCGTTGAACTGGGCAAGCAGATCGCAAAAAGCATCGGCGAAAACGGCGCCTCGGGCTTTGATCCATCCACGACGGCATTGATTGCGGCGGCATTGGGCGACAACTGACCGCACGTGGTTGTTCGATAAGTCAGATGAAAAAATGCCATTGGCAAATGCGTTGCGCCGCAACCATATGGCCATGACATAAGGAAAAATCGCATGGCTGAATTTGAATATGATCTGTTTGTCATTGGCGCGGGATCGGGCGGGGTTCGCGCATCGCGGATAGCCGCTTCGCATGGCGCGCGCGTTGCCGTTGCGGAGGAACATCGCGTTGGTGGCACATGCGTCATCCGCGGATGTGTTCCCAAAAAGCTGCTCGTGTACGGTTCGCATTTCGCAGAAGACCTGCATGACGCGCAGCGTTTTGGATGGAACACGACAGGCGCAACGTTTGACTGGAACGTCTTGCGCAACAATGTCGCGGCGGAGGTGAACCGTCTCGAAGGGCTTTACGGCCAGACGCTTGGCAACAACAAGGTCGAGGTGTTTCGCGAACGTGCGGTTGTGACTGGACCGAACAGCGTGCGCCTGGCAAGCGGGCGCGAAATTTCGGCGGCCTATATCCTCATTGCCACGGGCGCTTGGCCATCGGTTCCGGAAATAGCCGGGGCTGGGCATGGCATCACGTCAAATGAAGTGTTTAGCTTGCCCGAGCTGCCCAAGCGCGCGGTGATCGCAGGCGGCGGCTATATCGCCAACGAATTCGCCGGTATCTTCAACGAACTTGGTGTCAAGGTCAGCCTTGTGACCCACGGCGACCGCATTTTGCGCGGTTATGACGACGAAATTGTCGACCGCCTCGTGGACATTAGCGGCCATAAGGGGATCGATATTCGCTTCAACTGTAGCTTCAAATCCATCACCAAGCAGGATGATGGCAGCTTGGTGATCGAGACCAACCAGGGCGAGACGATTGAAACCGATTTGCTGCTGTGGGCCATTGGTCGGACGCCGCACAGCAAAGGCCTTGGCCTTGAAGAGGTTGGCGTCGCGCTTGGCAAGGATGGTTCGGTACAGGTTGGCGATGACAATCGGACCAATGTGCCCAGCATTTATGCGGTGGGCGATGTCACCAATCGCGTTCAGCTAACCCCAATTGCGATCCGCGAAGGCCATGCTTTTGCTGACAGCGTCTTTGGCAACAATCCGCGCACGGTGAATTATGACTGCATACCGACTGCGGTGTTCAGCAATCCGCCAATCGCCAGCGTCGGGATGACGGAGACCGAAGCCCGCGCGGCGCATCCGGACGTCAAAATTTACAAAAGCGATTTCCGCGCGATGAAGAATGTGCTGGCCGACCGCAACGAACGCGCATTGTATAAAATGGTCGTCGCAGGCGCAAACGAGCGTGTGGTCGGGTTGCACTTGATTGGGCCGGACAGCGGCGAGATCCTTCAAGCAGCGGCTATCGCGGTCAGGGCTGGGCTTACGAAGCAGGATTTCGACGACACTGTCGCGCTGCACCCCAGCATGTCCGAAGAACTGGTGTTGATGAAATAACCGAGAACATCACCGAAGCCCTGAGCCTGTCGAAGGGCGCTTATCGGCTCTCATAGCGGTTTAAGGAAAGAGAATAGTTTGCTCGCCCGCTGTCCATTTGGGGTAGCGGGTCATGATCTGGCCAAACAGGTCTGACGCAAGCAGTCCGTTCAGCCAAGCCTGAAGCGCAGGCAATGGCAATCCATCGAACCATATTTGGTCGGTTGCGGCAAACTGACGAACAAAGGGAAACAAGGCGATATCGGTAAACGCAGGCGCGCTGCCGCCCAAATAGGGTTGCGCCGCCAATATGTCGTTCAGGCCCGACAAATGATCCCGTGCAGCCTCACGATGTTCCAAACCGTCGGCCAGACCATAACGATGCGGATATTTGTAGCGATCCAACGCCTGTTTGAACGGGCCATCATTGGCCGCGACCATGCCCGCATCCGCATGGGCCAACCAGTTTGCGGGATCATTTTGCGCCAATGCCCAGCGCATGATGTCCAGGCTCTCGTCGACAACTTGACCGTCGCGCAACAGCAACACCGGAACAGTGCCCTTTGGCGAAACCGCGATCATTTCCGGTGGCTTGTCCCGAAGCACCACTTCGCGCAGTTCGACTTGGACGCCACTCGCTGCAATCGCCATCCTTGCCCGCATGGCGTAGGGACATCGCCGGAAACTGTAGAGGATCGGCAGGTCAGTCATCAATGCGCGGATTGACGCCGATATGCTGCTTGCCGCGTT
>CAZCXQ010000293.1:0-2445 GCA_964502655.1 uncultured Sphingorhabdus sp. | reverse complement strand
CCGCTGACGATCAAGAGGACGCGTTTTCCAGTCATCAGCTCAATCCCGCTGCCCACATGCCCGCGGCGCCAATGGCACCTGCGACTATGGCCACTATCATGTAGCGCCAGCCGTTGCCCGTGCCATTACGTTCCCAAATCAGCTGTACGGGTGGAAGCGGGGGTGGTTCCGGCGCGCCGCCCTTGCGGGGAAGTTGTTCGTCCAAGCGGCGAATGAGGTCGGGTATCATCTGCAAGGTTTCGGCTTGCTTGCGGATACCGTCGGCGAGCATGGCTTCAGGGCCAAGTTCGCCGCGAATCCATTCGCGCACATAGGGTGCAGCAACATCCCACATGTTGATGCTTGGGTTCAGCGAAGTTGCAATGCCTTCGACCATGACCATCGTCTTTTGCAGCAACAGCAAATGCGGCTGCGTCTGCATGTCAAAGTCGCGGGTGATGGCGAATAGGCTGTCGAGCATTTGCCCCACCGATAATTCGCTCACCGGCTTGCCGCGTGTCGGCTCACCAACAGCGCGCAAGGCGGTCGCGAATTCATCGACATTATGATAGCTTGGCACATATTGCGCTTCGAAATGGATTTCGGCGACGCGTTTGTAATTGCCGGTGGTCAATCCGTAGAGGATTTCCGCAAGCCAGAAACGCGCTTGCCGGTTGATGCGGCCCATGATGCCGAAATCGATGGCGACAATCGTGCCATCTGCCCGAACGAACAAATTACCTTGATGCATGTCGGCATGGAAGAAGCCTTCCGAAATCGCCTGACGTAAAAATGTCAGCACAAGCTTTTCGGCCATTTTGTTTAGATCGTGGCCAGCGGCTTTTAACGCATCGATATCGGCAATCTTGACGCCGTCGACCCATTCCAGCGTGAGCACGCGGCCGGACGTCCGGTCCCAATCAATGGCGGGGATCATATAGCCGTCAACGGCGACCATGGCGTCTTTCAGCTCAGACGCACTCGCAGCTTCGCGGCGCAAATCGAGTTCGCGCAAGGTCCAGCGTTTCAGATTGGCGATGACAAGCTGCGGTCGCAAGCGCGCAGCTTCGCCGCCCAATGCTTCCAGATGTGCTGCGGCCCATTCATAGGTTTCGATATCGCGCGCAAATTGTTCGCGAATACCGGGACGAAGGACTTTGACAGCGACGTCTTTGCCTTCGGTTGTCCGTGCCCGGTGCACCTGCGCGATGGAGGCTGCGCCTACGGGAACTGGGTCGATATATTCAAACAGCTCTGCAGCGGGCTTATTTAAACTGCTGTCGATCTGTGCGTACACAAGATCGAACGGCGCGGGCGGAAGCTGATCCTGTAGCGATAGCAGATTGCGGGCAGCTTCCTCACCAATGATATCAGGACGGGTGGCCAGCGTTTGCCCAAGCTTGATGGCCGCAGGGCCAATGGCGCGAAACGCGCCGGCATAATCGGGCACCTTGGGCTGGCGCGTTCCGATGCGCGCGATGCGGCAAAGGCGTTTAACTTGCGGCGGCGTGTTCCGGTCAGCTTCGATCGCGCGCAGCGCGCCGTGCCGCGCGAGAATGCGGCCCCATTTGAGCAAACGGAAAATATGGGTTGCGGGACGTGTCATCGGCGCGGAAGTTAAACCTTCCAGCCGCTATGAATGGCGACAAGTCCGCCCAAAATGGGTTCTACCTTCGTTTGTACAAAGCCTGCTTCGCCAATCATGCGCTTAAAATTTTGCATGTCGGGGAAACGGCGGATCGATTCGACGAGATATCGATAGCTGTCCTCATCACCCGCAATGGCTTTGCCAAGCTTAGGTACAAGTTTGTCCGAATAGACGTCGTAAATTTGTGCGAGGCCAGGCCATTCAACGGTCGAAAATTCGAGGCAGAAGAAGCGGCCACCATAACGCAGCACGCGATGTGCCTCGCGCAGTGCCTTGGGAATGTCGGTGACGTTGCGGATGCCAAAGGCAATTGTGTAGGCATCAAAATGCGCATCGGGAAAGCTGAGCGTTTCGGCATTTTGCGGGGACCAGATCAGGCTGTCGATCCCGCGCTTCATCGCGCGCTCCATACCGACGTCCAACATGTCTTCGTTGATGTCGGATACCGTGACCTGCGCGCCTGATTTTTCCATGCGGAACGCGATGTCGCCCGTTCCGCCTGCCATATCAAGGATATCTTCGCCTTCGCGCGGCTTTACCCGGCGCACAAAAGTGTCTTTCCAAAGGCGGTGCATGCCGCCGGACATCGCATCATTCATGATGTCATATTTGCGCGCGACATTGGAAAAGACGCCGCCTACGCGTTTTGTCTTTTCTTCAGGGCTAACCTGTTCATAGCCAAAGGATACCGTATCATTCATTCTGCAGCCTCTAGCCGATTGTTGCGCCAGCCGCAAAGGCTGTTAGGGCCAGGACCTATTAAATGCACCATCGCGGTTTGAGGCCATATTGTTCAGTGCAAGGCGGCAAGCGCCGGA
>CAZCXQ010000292.1:0-2458 GCA_964502655.1 uncultured Sphingorhabdus sp. | reverse complement strand
GCGCCGAATTTCACCCGGCCGCATGACATTGTATTTGCAGCGGCGCAGCTCCGCGCCACTTTGGGGGATTTGATTGCCCCGGATAATGTTGCGCTGATTGGCTATTCACAAGGTGGTTATGGGGTGCTCACCGCAGGTGGCGCAACGCTTGACCCTGCGGGTCCGAATATGAATTTGGTTGCGGGTGGGTGGCTGAAGAAATTCGCGCGCGGCAGTGCGGATGCTGACGCTATCAAAGTGCCAGGCGTTAAGGCTGTGGTGGCACTGGCACCGGCTGGCGGCGCACCGAGCAGCGCATGGGGGGCCGAGGGCCTCGCCGCGCTGACGGCACCGCTGCTTCTGATTCACGGCGATAGCGACTTTACTGTTGATTATAAAACGGGCGCGCTGGCGGTCTTTGGTGGCGCCGTAAATGCCGACCGCTATTTGCTCACCTATAAGCAAGCTGGCCATGCAATCGCACTCAACCCTACGCCACCCGAAATGCGCGGTTCGCTGTGGGACATCGACTGGTTCGAAGACCCGATTTGGCGGCGGGACCGTATCAATGCCATCAACCTGCACTTTATTTCCGCGTTTCTGGCGGTGCACTTACGGGGCGACGAAAGCAAAAATGCGTATCTGAATGTCGTCACTGAAAATTCAGACGATGGCGTGTGGAATGCGCCCGCCGGGACGCGATGGGGCGCGTATAGCCCGGGCGGTGAAGGCGTGACATTATGGAAGGGCTTCCAGCGCCGCCATGCACAGGGGATGATGTTGCAGCGTCGGGCAGCCGCGAAGTAGTTCAGACTAAAGTCTCACCTAAACGCATTCCGCGATTTGGCCAGAGCGGCTATTTGGCGCGCTCTTTCATCCCGAACGCACACACCCAATTTTGAATAGTAAGGCCGTAGTAACGTAGCAGCCTCTTTTTTCGATTTTGCGCTACCTGCAAGAGAAGTAGCTTCAGCTTCTAACGACGTGATACACGTTAGCATGGCGTTGCAGCCTATGGCGTCAATATGCCTGTCTTTCGTTGATTTCAGGGTTTTACAGGTTCGGATTCCATTTTTGTTGATGGTTCTCCCCCGCCATCGGTTTAACCTTTCTCCTATGACAACAATCTCCTCTGTTGCCGCTTCAGTGGCAACCGAGGGCTCATAGGGTGCTTGATATGCAAACAACAGCATAGGCAACGTCCCCGAGATTATATTGAGCATTTCATCGCACCTTTCTGCAAACGCACTGGTACAATTCTTCGCTCCAAAATTCACTAAAATCAAAAGCGACTTGGGGAGCCACGTCGAATTCAGTTAAGTCGGTGGCAACGTCACCTTGTGGACGGGCTTCCAGCGCCGCCATGCGCGCGGCATGACGCTGCGCTATGCGCCTAAAGCGTCAGACTGATCGCTGCTGTCTTCCAAAAATGGATCATGGCTTCGCTGTAGCTGAGCGGAACATAGGCATGGCAGATATCGTCATCCACCACATGCAGGCGAACATTGACGTGATCGATAATCGTTGCCGCGCTGCATCCGGGCGCGAAATTCGGGTTTTCCGCATCGAAAACGCCACCTTCCATCAACAATGTGCGCCAGCCTTTTCCAGAAAGCTGCACCCGCACAATGCTGCCGCCAATTGCGGTGAGCGCACCGTCATCCCCCAATATGCCGGGCAGGGCCGACACATCGCCTTCGACCAACCAGACGGTGGGTTCATAGCGGATCAGGCGGAGGGCATCATTGCCGTCAGAACGACCCATGGACGGCAAGGCAAAGCCTGCAGTTTCCTTGAACCTTTTCGCAACAGACGCCGGGTTGCTCCATATCTCCAAGGCATGAAGCGGCGCTGCGGGCAGCATTGTGATTGTTACATCAGTCACGATAACGCTCCCCGGCCGTGTCGTAGAAATGCGGTGCCACAACACGCACCCGCGCCATTTGACCGCGCGTGGGCGAGGTTGCGATAAGTTCTTCCCCGTGCCGCGCAAAGCCGTCGGTCAATTGGCCAAGCGCAATCGAACGGCCTTCCATGATTCGAAACGCAGCGGCGCTGACATGGCCCTGCGGCGACGCACCTTCGCCTGTGACAAGCATTGCGCCTTCGGGAATGTTGCCCTCAATTGCTTCAAGCCCGACCAGTTGCCGTCGTCCGGCTTCGGACAAGGCAGGGCGCGATAGGCCGGACGCGCCGACATAGCCACCGGCCTTGTTGAGCATCTTGTCGAGCGCCAGATCATGCGGGGTCATCCGCCCGTCGACTTCACCGCCGACGACCAGATGGCCTTTTTCGATGCGCAGGAATTCCATTGCCTCAAGGCCATAAAGTGCGCCGCCCTGCTTGGCGACCTCGGCCTCGCACGCCGCCCAAACGGGTCCGGCATGGCTTGCTTCGACATAAATTTCGAACGCGCGTTCGCCGCTGTAGCTGGCGGCGAGAACAATCACCGGAACGCCGGCAATCACTGTGGGCACCG
>CAZCXQ010000291.1:0-2464 GCA_964502655.1 uncultured Sphingorhabdus sp. | reverse complement strand
TTACGGCGGAAGTCATAGCTTGTTTTGCCGCCGCTTTCCTCCAGCTCCGCGATCAGATTGTCATAATCGGATGGGTCGGTCAGGATCGTGACATATGCGTGGTTCTTTGCGGCGCTGCGCACCATCGACGGTCCGCCAATGTCGATATTCTCGATAATTTCGTCGCGCGAGGCGCCCTTGGCCACGGTTTGCGCAAAGGGATAAAGGTTCACGACGACAAGGTCGATTGCGCCAATGTCATGTTCTTTCATCGACGCCGCATGTTCGGCATTGTCGCGCACGGCAAGCAATCCGCCATGCACTTTGGGATGCAGCGTTTTGACGCGGCCATCCATCATTTCGGGAAAACCTGTAAGCTCGCTAATGTCCTTCACCTGAAGCCCTGCATCACGCAGCGTCTTGGCGGTACCACCGGTGGAGACCAGTTCGACATGGCGCGCGGCCAAAGCATGTCCAAGTTCAACCAATCCCGCCTTGTCCGAAACGGACAATAGGGCACGCTTAATGACGACGTCTTGCATAAATTTATCCTAAATGGCGGAGCTGCCAGCCGATGGTGAGGCCGCCTGTACCAGTGTCCGTGGTAATCACAAGTTGGCGGGTGGGGTGGGGACGACCATTTTGGTCAACCCAGAGACTGTCATCCACAGATAATTGACCGTCAGATGCCATAAATGCCCAATTGCTGCCGTCGGCCATCCGCAAAAACACCGCTTGTGGACTGTCGGAAGCGACGATTTCGATTTCGGGGCCAAGATGGAACCGGATATGCACCGGCACGCCTTCTTTCGGTTTGTCCCGGGGCAGCAAAGTGTCTTCTCCGCGCAGATCCATGCCGTCGGAACGCAGTATCAACAATCGCGTGTGACTATAGCCAAAGGTCCGGACATAACCGTCATGGCTGGCCTCAATACGCGTCGCTTGATCAATATCGCGGCGTTCGAGTCCCACTTCGACAACACCTTTGCCGAGCTGGCCGCCGGGCAAGATTGCCGTCGAGTTGGTGTCATTCATGCATAATGTCGAATGCGCCGCCGTGGTCCGAAGTCCGCGTGCCAACGCAGGGGGTATCGTTGCGCCGACAAGCGCCGCGCCACCGCAGTTTACAATCACGCGCTGCCCACCGTGCGATAATTCAAACGCAAGCGTTGAGGCGCAGCCTGACGCGGACTGACGCGCCAGTGGCGGGGGACCTGCATCCAGCAGCAACACGGACTTACCCGCAGACACGCGCTGATAACCCCAATCGAGCGCTTGCCGATGTGGTCGCGCGCGCACTTCGCTGGCGGCCACCAGCGCATCGATATGTTCCGCACCCATATGCGCTGACCCTTGCCACGCGCCAAGACCGCCATCGGCATGGGTAAGGCCAAGCAATGCGGGCACGGCCCGTCCGAGCGCTTCGAGTAGGAATATAGGCACCATCTCGTTGCGGGCAGCATAGCATTGCTTGAGCAAGCTGAGCAGGCCGATCAATTCCATGAGTTGAACAGGTGAGCGCGACACCACGCCGCCGTCGGGGAAAATGGTCGCCCGCAGCGATTCAGCCAAGCCGTTCTCGCCAACGGCGCGGCGCACCTTGCCCTCTGGCAGCAAAAGCGATGCCGCGACGACGCCTGCCCAACCCACGGTCTTGCCGAAATGGCTTTGTGCACGCGGGGCTGTTTGATCGAGATGGCGCGCAACCCGGGCGAAATGATTGATGACGCGCGCACGGTAAATAGGGTCCGCACTGCTGAGCAGAAAGGGCGATCCCGCTGCCATGTTCATCAAGCGCCACGCGCAATTGTCGACGCGCCATGCCGGCTCACGCGTCTTCATGCCATTGGCCAGCAACCATGCATCGGCAATTTGCGCTGCGACCGGCGCACCTTCGCCGCGATTGGTCGCCGCGGACAGATCGCGCAACCAAGCAAATCGGTGAATATAGTCGGTCAGCGACGGCTGAAGCGCGAGCTTGTCATAATCCAAGCCGTCGAACGCCTGTTCAAAACCCTGATAATGGAATTTGCCCATACGCAGCGCCTGCCCTCGCCCGGCATCGCCCTTTAGCGGATCATTCGGCACCGCAAGCAAGCGCATGGGAACCTTGCCCGTAAGCCTGCCGCTATGCAGCGGTGTGCGCCATGTTAATTTGTAAAATTCGAGAGACAGCCGCTCGAGTAGATTTTGGCCCGCGCCTTGGGGCCTGACAATCAACGCCGTTTGCCGTTGCCCATTGTCGCCTTCATCGCCGTCGGTCATTCACCCCTCAGCGCCAAAATATTGGCCGCATATTGGCCCGCGCCACCCTTGAAAGTCGCGGTTCCGGCAACCAACGTGTCCGCCCCTGCCGAAATCGCCAGTGGCGCCGTTTGCGTTGTGATGCCGCCGTCAACTTCCAACCGGATATCGCGGCCTGTTTTGTCGATCATCTTGCGAATGGCTTCAATTTTGCGCAGCTGGCTTGAAATGAAGCTCTGAC
>CAZCXQ010000290.1:0-2472 GCA_964502655.1 uncultured Sphingorhabdus sp. | reverse complement strand
TCCGAAATATTCGAAAAGTTCGGCGAAGGCTATTTTCGCGATGGCGAGCGACGGGTTATTGCGCGGCTGGTCGAGGGCGCGCCAAAAATTATCGCCACAGGCGGCGGCGCATTCGTCAATGCGGACACCCGCGCACTGATATTGGAGCGCGCAATATCGATTTGGCTGGACGCAGACGTAAAAGTACTGGCCGACCGCGTTGGCCGGCGCAGCCACCGGCCTTTGCTAAAGGATAAGGACCCTGTTGAAGTCCTGACGGAACTTGGCAAGATTCGAAACCCGCTATATGCGACGGCCAATATCCATATTCGCAGCGATACATCGCCGCATATGCGGACCGTTGAAAATATCGTGAAGGCCCTTGCCCAATGACCGTCATTTCCGTCGACCTGACCAATGCACCTTATGACATTTATGTCCGTGCGGGCTTAATGGCACAGGCGCCCGAATATCTGCTGCCCTATGCGCGCGACAACCGGTTGTTGGTGGTCACAGACGAAAATGTTGCCCGCGCTGTCTGGCCTGCGTTTGAAGCCGCGCTCTCCGCCGCTGGCGTGAAAACTGCGATGTATATTTTGC
This sequence comes from uncultured Sphingorhabdus sp., assembly GCA_964502655.1. Lineage (GTDB taxonomy): Bacteria > Pseudomonadota > Alphaproteobacteria > Sphingomonadales > Sphingomonadaceae > Sphingorhabdus_B. The sequence goes on along the minus strand of CAZCXQ010000290.1, from coordinate 1,893 downwards.
CGACGGGCGAAGCTGGCAAAAGCTGGAGTGAGCTGGAAAAGCTGACCGACTGGATGCTATCCCAGCATGTGGAACGTAGCGATCATGTCATCGCGTTGGGCGGCGGTGTTGTCGGCGACATCACGGGTTTTGCAACGCATATAGTAAAGCGCGGCTGTTCGTTCGTGCAAATCCCGACGACCTTGCTGGCGCAAGTGGACAGCAGCGTGGGCGGCAAGACCGCGATCAACAGCGCAGCAGGCAAAAACCTCGTCGGTGCATTTCATCAGCCCGCATTGGTGCTGATCGACCCTGAATTGTTATCGACCCTTCCGCCACGCCAATTGGCGGCGGGTTTTGCCGAAGTGGTCAAATATGGCCTGATCGATGATCCCGATTTCTTCGTATATTGCGAAGACAATCTGGACAGTTTCTTTGCCGGTGACCCAGCCATTCGCGCGCAGGCCATCATAACATCGGTGCAATCCAAAGCGCGCATCGTGGCGGCTGACGAGACCGAACGCACGGGTACGCGGGCATTGTTGAACCTCGGCCATACCTTTGGCCATGCGTTGGAAGCCGACACAGGCTTTTCGGACCGACTGTTTCATGGCGAAGCCGTCGCCGCGGGCATGGCGCTGGCGTTTCGCTATTCCGTTCGGCTTGGCCTATGCGCCGCAGAGGATGCACAACGCGTGTCACAGCTGCTAAAACGCGCGGGCTTACCCACCACGCTTTCAGAGGCTGGCGTTACTGCCAACGGCGCGTTGCTGGTGGATTATATGCGGCATGACAAAAAGATGAGCGGCGGCACTTTGCCCTTCTTACTGGCGCGCGGCATAGGCCAAACCTTCTTGTCCAAGGACGTCGCACTGGATGACGTCGCGGCCTTCCTCGACGACGAAGCTTAATCCTGCGCGATCAGGAAATCATCCGAATCATCACCACCAAAGCTGTGGCGTTTACCGGCGTGCAGATCACCACTGGTAAACTGCGCTTTTAGCCGGTTGCGGTCGCGGCGGCGGAATTCGGCGATGATTTCATGAATGGCTTCGCGGTCGGTTCCGAAGAACTTAAGCGCATCGACCGACATGCGGATCGACGATTCAAACAGCTCGCGGATAATACTGATGCCATCATCTTCCATCAACGCCAGCGCCTGTTGCCGGTCATATGCGCGTACAAACAGCTTGGTACGCGGAAATGTCTCACGAACGGGCATCAATGACTCTGCGGTGATATGCCGGTCGTCGATGCAGAAGAATATCGCCTGCGCGTCCTCGCCACCTGCCCGCTGCAACAAATCCACGCGTGTTCCATCGCCGTAGAAGACTTTGAAACCAAATTCGCCGCTTATGTCGATTGTCCTTGGGTTAATATCGATGAGCGTGACCGACCGGCCCGCGGCCTGCATAATCTGAGATACCAGTTGCCCGAACCGGCCATGGCCAACGATGATCACATTGGCTTGCGAAGCCAACTCCGGGTCATCAAGCGGGGCTGCACTTTTGGGCTTATGCGCCGCCAGCTTGCCAGCAATAATCATCAAGAAAGGCGTCGACGCCATCGACAGCGTTACAACTGCGCCAAACAGGCTCGCAGCCTCCGGCTCAATCAACAACGCTTGCTGCGCCGCAGTGAACAACACAAATGCGAATTCCCCGCCCTGGCTCAACAGCATGGCCATGATGATGGACGGTTTGCTCTTCAGTCCAAAGAACCGGCCAAGCGCAAAGATGATGGCAATTTTGACGGCGACCAACGCCAGCGCAAGCCCCGCAACAAATAGCGGCTGGGCGATAATGACGTCAATATCCAGCAACATGCCGACCGCAAGGAAAAACAGCCCCAGCAGGATTGATCGAAACGGATCAATATCCGCCTCAAGCTCATGCCGGTACGGCGATTCTGCGA
>CAZCXQ010000289.1:0-2496 GCA_964502655.1 uncultured Sphingorhabdus sp. | reverse complement strand
CAAGACACAGGACGTGGCCGTTACGAGAATAATTATTACGGCAATGGCCGATTTGGCGGCAACGCGTACCAGCGCGGTTACGACAAAGGCCGGTTCACCTGCTTTGTAGAGCGTGGCCGTGTGGTCGACATTGACTATCGCGGGCTGGAGCAGTGGCGTTAAATTTTAACAAGTGCTTGGGGGCAATGAGGCTCAATCTGGTGACAGGTTGAGCCTCTTGTCATTTCGGTACCGCGATATTCGCGGTATCGACTGCGAACGTTTGCAGCGCTTGCCACAGTCCGAAAAACCAGCCACAGTCATGTCATGGCAAATATCCTCGCATTTCTATTTGGTCTGATTGCACTGTTGCTGGCCATTATCGGGTTTATCCCGCTGCTGGGATGGCTGAACTGGCTGATTATTTTAATCGCTGGCGTCGGCGCGGCCTTTGGTTTCGCGTCGGAGAAGAACAGCGGCCGCAACTTCTGTCTGGTGGTGATTGCCATTTGCGCGGCGCGCCTCTGGATAGGCGGCGGGATCATCTGATCCCCACGCGAAGGCTTCGCAAACACATGACCGACAAATCTGAAACCGCGCAGCCAAGTGGCTTGCCTTATGCCATTTCGGCATATCTCATCTGGGGCTTTGTACCGGTTTATTTCAAGCTGCTGAGCGACGTCTCGCCGATCGCGGTCGTTGCGCAGCGCGTCTTGTGGTCCATTCCGCTGCTTTTGGTCATTATGGCGTTTCGCAAACAGCTTGGCGAATATGCCGCGATTTTCCGCCACAAGGCGCATCTGCGCAATTTGCTCGCCTCTGCCACGCTGGTCGCCATTAATTGGCTGATCTACATTTGGGCCGTTTCCACGGACCATATTTTGGCCGCGAGCCTTGGCTATTATCTCAATCCCTTGGTAAACGTCCTGCTGGGGCGTCTGTTTTTAGGCGAGCGATTGCGGCCGCTTCAGATGGTCGCCGTGGCCGTTGCCACCATTGGCGTTGCCATCCTCATCGGTGATGCGCTCGATACTTTATGGGTGTCGATATCGCTCGCCTTCAGCTTTGGCCTTTATGGCCTTATCCGCAAGATTACCCCCGTTGGCTCTGTGCCCGGCCTTGCGACCGAGACGACATTGCTGGCGCCACTGGCATTGGGCGCGGTACTCTATTTCGCGCAAGTTGGCGGCGGCGGATTTGGCGACGATGTGACGACGTCGGGGCTTTTGATATTGGCAGGTGCGGTCACCGCGATCCCGCTGCTGATGTTCGCGACCGCCGCCCGCCGGATGAGCTATGCGAGCCTGGGCTTTGTGCAATATACAGCACCGTCCATTGCGTTCCTGCTGGGTGTGTTCGTGTACGGTGAGCCATTGAGCATGACGAAGCTGGCGTGCTTCATCCTGATTTGGTTCAGTATCGCGATTTTCTGTGCTGACGCGATTAAAACCTACAGGGCATCAAAAGCTTAGGTCCTGATCCTAAGCCTTCAGCCGCCAGCGCAATGTTTCCCCTGCGTGGAACGGCACGACATTAAGCCCTTCAAGCGCAAGCAGCTCGGGTACGACGATATCGGCGCGTTCCAATATTATGCGTTCCTCGTTCAACGGCAGGCCATAGAAACGCGGGCCGTTTTCCGAAGCAAAGGCCTCAAATTTGTCCAGCGCGCCTTCTTCTTCAAAAACGGCGGCGTAGCTTTCCAATGCGAAGGGCGCGTTAAATATTCCCGCGCAGCCGCAGGCGCTTTCCTTGGCTGATTTGTCGTGCGGCGCGCTGTCGGTGCCGAGGAAATATTTGCTGCTGCCCGATGTCGCAGCCTTACGGAGCGCAAGCCGGTGCACTTCACGTTTGGCGACCGGCAGGCAGTAAGCATGCGGACGGATGCCGCCTGTAAACATGGCATTGCGGTTGATGTGCAAATGTTGCGGCGTGATGGTCGCCGCGACGTTGGGACCGCTGGCATCTACAAAAGCAACGGCGTCTGCGGTGGTGATATGTTCAAACACGATCTTGAGCTCGGGCAGATCGCGCACCAGCGCCGACAGCGTCCGTTCAATGAACACCGCCTCACGGTCAAAGATATCGACATGCGAGTCGGTGACTTCGCCGTGGATCAGCAGTGGCATGCCAATCCGCGCCATATGCTCGAGCGCGGGCATGATGTTGGTTACGCTGGTGACGCCGTGTGCGCTTCCGGTGGTGGCGTGTGCGGGATATAGCTTTGCCGCTGTAAACACAGCTTCGGCGTGACCGCGCGCGAGTTCATTGCCATCGGTTGCATCGGTAAGATAGGCCGTCATGAGCGGCGTGAACGTGATGCCTTCGGGCACCGCCGCCAAAATCCGTTCACGATAGGCCGCGCCTGCTTCAACCGTCGTTACAGGGGGCGACAAATTGGGCATGACAATCGCGCGCGCAAACTGTTTCGCGGTGAAGGGCACCACGCTGCGCATCGCTGCGCCGTCACGAAAATGGAGATGCCAATCATCAGGGCGGCGGCTGGAAAGAATCGTCTGG
>CAZCXQ010000288.1:0-2501 GCA_964502655.1 uncultured Sphingorhabdus sp. | reverse complement strand
AAAATCAGCAATCATGAACCGCTTGCCCTTGCGGGATTCGCGCCAGCGCACGCCTTCAATGAGCGCAGACATGGTGGCGGCGCGACGAACGCCCTCTGGGATGGGGCCACTCTCCAGCCAAACGGCATAAGGTTTTGCGCCATGGCTCGCCGCCAGCGCATCATATTGCGAACATGGGTGGGCAGAGAAATAAAAGCCAAAGGCGTCCTTCTCTTGATTCATCTGCTCACCCGGCGCCCATGATAGCCGGCCATCAATCCGTAAGGCTGCCATGTCGGACCCGCCCTCACCGAACAGCCCGCCCTGCCCGCTTTCACGGGAATCGCGCGCAGACTGTGCCGCAGCCAAAAGCGTTTCTGCCGCGCCATGCACGGCAGCGCGATTAGGCTCCAGCGCATCAAATGCGCCTGCAGCAGCCAGATTTTCAAGGCTGCGTCGGTTTATCTGGCTGGGGTCAACACGATTGGCGAAATCATCGAGGCTTTTGAAACGTCCTGCTGCTGTTCGCTCGGCCACAAGAACTTCCATGGCGCGTTCGCCGACATTCTTTATGCCGCCCAGCGCATATCGGACAGCATGTTCGCCATGGGCATTCGTCTCAACGGTAAATTCGGCTTCGCTTTGGTTGATGTCGGGCGGATGGCACACGACCTCTAAGCGGCGCATATCATCCATGAAGATCGCAAGCTTGTCCGTCTGATGCATGTCGAAACACATGGATGCCGCAAAGAATTCTTCAGGATGATGGGTTTTCATCCATGCTGTTTGATATGCCAGCACGGCGTAAGCTGCGGCGTGGCTCTTGTTGAAACCATATCCCGCAAATTTGTCGATCAAATCGAACAGCTCATTTGCCCGGTTGGGCGGAATGGCATGGGTGGCGCAGCCGGTGACAAAACGTTCGCGCTGCGCGTCCATTTCGGCCTGAATCTTCTTACCCATCGCACGGCGGAGCAAATCTGCTTCGCCAAGACTGTATCCCGCCAATATCTGGGCGGCCTGCATAACCTGTTCCTGATAGACGAAGATGCCGTAGGTTTCGTTCAATACCGGCTCAAGCAGCGGGTGCGGATATTCGATGCTCTCCTCGCCATTTTTGCGTCGGCCGAACATCGGGATGTTGTCCATTGGGCCCGGGCGGTACAGCGATACGAGCGCGATAATATCACCGAAATTGGTCGGCTTAACCGCGGCAAGCGTGCGCCGCATCCCTTCGGATTCCAGCTGGAACACACCGACGGTGTCGCCGCGCTGCAGCAATTCATATACTGCCGGGTCGTCATGCGGCAAAAGCCCAAGGTCAATGTCTACCCCGCGCTTCGCCAACATCTGTGTGGCTTTTTGCAAAACCGAAAGCGTCTTCAGCCCAAGAAAGTCGAACTTCACAAGGCCCGCACTTTCGACATATTTCATGTCGAATTGCGTCACGGGCATGTCCGAACGCGGGTCGCGATATAAAGGCGCAAGCTCGGACAATTCACGGTCGCCGATCACAACGCCCGCAGCGTGCGTTGAGCTGTGGCGTGGCAAGCCCTCAAGCTTCATGGCAAGGTCGAACAACCGCTTCACTTGCGCGTCGCGACGATATTCCTCACGCAATTCGGCGACACCCGCCAATGCGCGCTTCAAATCCCACGGATCAGCCGGAAGGTTGGGCACCTGCTTGCACAGCCGGTCCACTTGGCCGTAACTCATTTGCAGAACGCGTCCGGTATCGCGCAGAACCGCGCGGGCTTTCAGCTTACCAAAGGTGATAATCTGCGCGACTTGGCGTGTGCCATATTTTTTCTGCACATAACGGATCACCTCTCCGCGCCGCGTTTCGCAGAAGTCGATATCGAAATCCGGCATGGAAACGCGGTCGGGGTTCAAGAAGCGTTCGAACAGCAAACCAAGCTTGATGGGATCAAGGTCTGTAATGGTGAGCACCCATGCAACGAGCGAACCCGCGCCTGATCCACGACCGGGGCCGACAGCGATGTCCTGTTCCTTTGCCCATTTGATGAAGTCGGCAACGATTAAGAAATATCCGGAGAAGCCCATCGAGCAAATGACGTCCGCTTCGAACGTCAGCCGGTCGAAATACACTTGGCGCGTTGCTTCATCGGTAATGCCTGCGGTTTCGAGACGCGCCAACAGCCCCAAACGGGCGTCTTCGCGCAGTTGCGCATCCTCGGCCGTGCGATCGCCCGCAAGGCTTGGCAGAATAGGGTTTCGATATGGTGCCAGCGCGCTGCAGCGCTGGGCAATAACGAGGGTATTAGCCAGTGCCTCGGGCACATCGGCGAATAGTGCGCCCATTTGCTTGCCGGTCTTGATCCAAGTGTCACGGCTGCTCCGCCGCCGGTCTTGGCTTTCGACATATTCGCCATCGGAAATGCACAGCATCGCGTCATGCGCGTCGAAGAAATCCGGTTCGGCAAAAAATGCAGTGTTTTTCGCAACCATTTGGATGTCGCGGGCATAAGCGATATCAATCAACGCATCTTCCGCGGCGTCTT
>CAZCXQ010000287.1:0-2502 GCA_964502655.1 uncultured Sphingorhabdus sp. | reverse complement strand
GGCCAAATCCGCTGCAACCTGTATCCAGCGGCCACCAATGTTTTTGCATCGCGCGCAAAGCTCGCGGGATTACAGCTGACATAGGCAATCGACGGAACCGTCGAAGCGGCAAGGTTCGCCACCTGCTCCTTTGCGCCAGCGCGCGGCGGATCAAGCACGACGGTCTGGAACCGGTTCAGTTCCTCAGGCAACAGCGGCCGACGAAAAAGGTCACGATGCTCTGCAAATATAGTGCGGCCCGAACGGCCCGCAGCAGCCTTGAGCGCTAAACTGGCCTGAAGATCAGCCTCACCCGCATAAATCTTGCGCCCAGCGCCCATCGACAGCGCAAATGTTCCTGAACCCGCAAACAAATCCGCGACGATGCTATCGTCGCCGATAATGTCATTTACGGCATGCACCAGAGCCGCCTCGCCATCCACGGTCGCCTGCAGGAAACCATAAGGCTGATACCCCACGGCAACACCGCCCAGCGTGACGGTAACAGGCTCTGGCTCATAAAATGGAACGGGTCCGTAGCCTTCATCCAGCGACAGGCGGGCAAGTCCATAGGTTTTTGCAAATTCAGACAAGGTCTCATGCGTATCGAGATCGTTGGCGATCCAGTTTTCAATCAATACGTCAACGCCTTGATCGACCATCGCCAATTTGATCTGAACCTGACGCGCACGGTTTAGCCGTGGCTCCAGCAGGCTGCGCAGTGGCTTAAGCAGCGCGAATAGCTCTGGCACCACGACATCACATTGCCTTAAGTCGATGATACGGTGACTTTTTTCGGTGCTGAAGCCCAGTTGAAATTGCTTCCCTGCCCATGCCGAACGCACCGCAATGCGCCGACGCGTGGCGGGTGGAGACAAATGGACGGGCATGACTTCGCCGATTTCGCCCTGCTGCGTCGCCAGCCCATGCGTGACGCGCTCTGCAACAAACAAGCGCAGGCTGTCTTCGTCGAGATGCTGCAATTGGCATCCGCCACATAATGGGAAGTGCTGGCACGGCGGCGTTGCGTGATGCGGTCCGTGGATCAAGCCGCCTGCGGGGTCGACGATGTCGCCCGGGGCGGCATGCGCCACATAGCGTCCATTTGCGGTTACACCGTCGCCGCGCGCTGCGACCCTGATAATCTCTTCTGCTATGCTCATAGCGCCCCATGCCCTTGAAGGCGCTTGCAATCAACCGGCGTCTTTGCTTGCGCCATCTTCCGCAGCGTTGCCCTGCCCCTTTATCTGCGCAGGAAGCCGATATTTGTCATCACCGGACGATAGCTCAATCATATTGGCACCGAGCACGCGGATACGCGTTTCATCAAAACCGTCGGCAGGGGCAAGCCCGCGACCGTCGGTTAAAATAGTAAACCGCCGGAAACCGCCATCGGGATGCCGGATGACCAACATTTTGCTATCTGGCGCGGCAATCTGCTCGGTCGTGCATGTCCGTTCGAACCTATCAGACCCCGCCAAGGCGCACGCAATCGTGCCGTCGCGCGCGGCTTGGTCGCCTGCGTCTTTCTCTGCCTGCCCAGTTGGGGGCGCAGCATCTCCGCCGCAGCCAGCTAGGCTGGCGAGCAGCAATGTTACCGCCGCATATTTAGATATCGGCGTAGACATGCGTTTCGGCGCTGCCACCGGGATGTGTGACTGCGCCTTTATAGGCAGGCCCGACATTTTGAGCATAGCGCCATATTGCGCCCGACCCATAATCGGTGGCGCGTGGCGTCCAATGTTTCCGTCGTTCTTCAAGGACTTCGGTAGATACATTGAGGTCGATAACACCGGTTTCGGCATCGATCATGATCTCGTCGCCATCTTCAATCAAAGCGATTGGTCCGCCTTCGGCCGCTTCGGGGCCGACATGGCCAATGCAGAAACCGCGGGTCGCGCCAGAGAAGCGTCCATCGGTGATGAGCGCAACTTTCTCGCCCATCCCCTGCCCATATAGCGCCGCCGTTGTCGAGAGCATTTCGCGCATGCCGGGGCCGCCCTTTGGCCCTTCATAACGAATGACAATGACTGAACCTTCGCGGATTTCGCGTGCTTCAACGGCGGCAAAGCAATCTTCTTCGCAGTCAAAAACCTGTGCTGGGCCGGTAAATGTCAGACGGTCCATACCGGCAACCTTCACGATTGCGCCATCGGGTGCCAACGTGCCGCGAAGGCCAACGACGCCGCCCGTCGGCGTTATTGGCGCCGTTGCTGGATAAATGACCTTTTGGTTCGGGTTCCATGTGATTTCTTCGATATTCTCACCAAGCGTCTTGCCCGTGACGGTCATGCAGTCGCCATATAGAAGCCCCTCGGCCAGCAACGACTTCATGAGCATGTACACACCGCCCGCATCGTACATGTCGCGCGCTACAAACTGTCCACCCGGCTGCAAATCCGCCATATAAGGCGTTGTTTTGAACGCCTCGGCAACGTCGAACAGATCAAATGAAATACCCGCCTCATGCGCCATGGCTGGCAAATGCAGTGCACCATTGGTTGAACCACCGGTAGCGGCAAC
>CAZCXQ010000286.1:0-2522 GCA_964502655.1 uncultured Sphingorhabdus sp. | reverse complement strand
ATGAAAAGCAGAGGGGGATGTAAAGTGATTCGTTGCGTTTTTAGCTGAGCCGGTCCCTAAACTCGGTCCAGTCGAATGCGCGTACACATTCCAACGCGTCTGTGTCGCTGTTCCAAAGCCAGATGGACGGAAGCGGAACGCCGTTGAAGGTGTTCGTCTTCACCATCGAATAATGCGCCTGATCAAGGAATGCGAAGCGCGCTCCGGCCTCTGCTGCGACCGGAAGGCGGTAGTCACCGATGATATCGCCAGCAAGACAGCTGGGGCCACCCAAACGCAGCGCAGGGCCGTCCTGACGCTCGCCAAGCATGGCCGGACGATAAGGTGCCTCAATGACGTCAGGCATGTGGCATGTCGCGCTGATATCGGTGATGCCAACGGGCAAACCATTTTCAAACACGTCGAGCAATTCGCCAATCAATATACCGGTATCAAGCGCAATCGCTTCACCGGGTTCAAGATAAACGTCGAGGCCGGTTTCAGCGCGGACCTGCTGAATGAATGCCACAAGGTCGTCGCGTTGATAATCCGCGCGGGTGATGTGATGTCCGCCGCCAAAGTTCAACCAACGCAATTGACCAAAATAGGGCGCGATCTGTGGCTTTAGCGCCTCCCATGTGCGCTTGAGCGGTTCAAAGTCCTGCTCACACAAAGTGTGGAAATGCAGACCGGACACGCCCTCCAAATGTTCTGGCCTCAGCTGGCTTACAGGGAAACCAAGGCGAGAACCCGGCGAGCAGGGGTCATATTTCGCAACTTCGCCCTCGGCATGTTCGGGGTTGAGCCGAAGCCCGACATCCACGCTGTCATTCAGGAATGCCGCAAAACGTTTATGCTGGCTGGGGCTATTAAAAATGACATGATCAGAAATCTCGACGATTTCGGCCATGTCTGCTTCTTTATAGCCAGCGCAATAAGTTGCGATATCGCCTTTGTAATAATCGCGGGCAAGGCGCGATTCCCACAAGCCTGAACTGCACACGCCATCGAGATATTCGCCGATGATGGGCGCAACTTTCCACATGGAAAACGCCTTCATCGCGCACAGGATTTTCGCACCCGACCGTGCCTTTACATCCGCGAGAATAGCAAGGTTCCGCCGCAGCGCCGCTTCGTCCACGACAAATGCGGGCGAGGGGACGCGATACAGGTCGAAATGCGCAAATGCGCCAGGATCACCGGCTTTGGTTTCCATTAGAACGTCAAAGGTCCGTCCAGTTCCTTCACCTGCCAAGGCAGACCATGCGCGTTGAGCATGTCCATGAAGGGATCGGGATCGAACTGCTCCATGTTCCAAACGCCTGCACCCGACCATTTGCCCGTGAGCAGCATGGCGGCACCGATCATCGCGGGAACGCCAGTGGTATAGCTGACCGCCTGATTGCCGGTTTCGGCATAGGCATCTTCATGGTCGCAGATATTGTAGATGTAGAGCGTCTTTTCTTTGCCATCCTTGCCAAGGCCAGTGGCGATACAGCCAATGTTGGTCTTGCCCTTGGTCGTTGGCCCAAGCGAGGCAGGTTCAGGCAGAACGGCTTTCAGGAACTGCAGCGGAATGATTTCCTTGCCTTCATACATGACAGGATCAATCCGGGTCATGCCAACCGCCTGAAGCACATTCAGGTGGGTGATGTACGCATCGCCAAAGGTCATCCAGAAACGGATACGCTTGATTTCGGGCAGATGGGTTTTGAGGCTTTCGATTTCCTCATGGTACATCAGATACATGTTCTTTGGACCAACCGCTTCAAAGTCAAAACTCTGCTTCACCGACATTGCGGGGGTTTCGACCCAGGCACCATTTTCCCAATGACGCGCGACGGCGGTGACTTCTCGGATGTTGATTTCCGGATTGAAGTTGGTGGCAAAGGCCTGACCATGGTCGCCGCCATTGCAATCGAGGATATCGAGCGTGTCGATGCGGTCGAAATGATGCTTTTTCAAATAGGTGGTGAACACCGATGTCACACCGGGGTCGAAGCCGGAACCCAATAAAGCGGCGAGGCCAGCATCCTTGAAACGATCCTGATAGGCCCACTGCCAGTGATATTCGAACTTGGCGACATCCAGCGGTTCATAGTTCGCTGTGTCCATATAATGCACACCCGCGGCAAGGCACGCGTCCATGATGTTGAGGTCTTGGTAAGGAAGCGCGAGGTTGACGACGAGGCTTGGCTTAATCTGGTTCAGCAAAGCGGTTGTCGCGGCAACATCATCGGCATCAAGGCCATAAGTGTCGATCACGACGCCCGTGCGTTCCTTTACCGAAGCGGCAATCGCATCGCATTTCGACTTTGTCCGGCTCGCAAGGCTGATATGGCTAAAAATATCCTGGTTCATGGCCATTTTGTGGACCGCAACCGATCCAACGCCACCAGCGCCAATTACCAATACCTTGCTCATATGCCATTTCCTCTTATCAGAGATTCGTTAAGCGCACGCATATAGGGGCCTTTTATGACAGAACAAGAATTGGCTGCAGCCACCAAGACGCCAACGCACGAAGGGGTGCAGCGGGCGAT
>CAZCXQ010000285.1:0-2526 GCA_964502655.1 uncultured Sphingorhabdus sp. | reverse complement strand
TCACACCGGCAAGCATTTGGCGGATCAAGATACCGTCAAGAAAGTTGCTGGTGGTGCCGCCATCGGCGCTGCAGCCGCTGTCATTGCCCCAATCGGACTGGCAACAGGCGCATTGATTGGCGCAGGTATCGTTGCCTACCGCCACGTGAACAAGAAAAAGAATCAGGAAAAATAATTGCGCTGCCCATTTTGCGGAAACGACGATAGCCAAGTTAAGGACAGCCGTCCCACCGAAGACAATAGCGCCATCCGCAGACGGCGGCAGTGCGAAGGTTGCGGCGGTCGGTTTACGACCTTTGAGCGCATTCAGTTGCGTGAGCTATCGGTGGTCAAGACCGACGGCAAGCGTGAGCCGTTTGAGCGTGAAAAGCTTGAACGCTCGCTTTCGGTCGCGTGCCGTAAGCGTCCTGTCGACCATGCCCAGATTGAAAAGCTCGCCTCTGCCATTCAGCGGCAGCTGGAAACCTTGGGTGAAAGCGAAATTGAATCCAAGCGCATCGGCGAGTTCGTCATGGATGGGCTAATGGCCCTCGACAGCGTCGCCTATATTCGCTTTGCGTCGGTCTATAAAGACTTCAGCGAGGCGAAGGATTTTGAAGATTTCGCCGGGAGCGTGGTTGAAGCGGCGCAGAAATGAGTTCGCCGCCCATTATCATTCTTGTTCGGCCGCAATTGGGCGAAAATATCGGCAAAGCCGCCCGCGCCATGCTGAATTTTGGCCTGACGGAAATGCGCCTTGTCGCCCCGCGTGACGGTTGGCCAAACCCGAATGCCGGCCCTGCGGCATCTGGCGCAGACATTGTGCTCGCCAATGCACAGGTTTTTCCAACGCTTGCCGAAGCGACCGCGGACATCGCACATGTCTACGCAACGACCGTGCGCAAGCGCGGCGTCACTAAGCCGGTCATCACGCCTGAAGCAGCAGCGAAAGAGGTTGTCGGCAATACCGGACGAAGCGCCATCTTGTTCGGTGCGGAACGTTCCGGCCTCGAAAGCGACGAAGTCAACGTTGCGCGCGCCATCATCACTGTGCCTATCAATCCAGAGTTTGGATCACTGAACCTCGCGCAGGCGGTCATTCTGTGCGCCTATGAATGGTCAAAAACCCAATCGCTGGCCAGCCCACCCAAAACGGATCTGGAACCGCCAGCGTCACAGTTTGAACTCGACGGTCTGATCGCGCAGCTTGATGCGATGCTGGAACCGTTAAATTACTTCACGCCGATTGATCGTGCCCCCGTCACACGGCGCACCTTGCGCAACTTGCTCACAAAGCCTGCATGGAACGCATATGAAGTGAGGACCTTACGCGGCGTGCTGACGACATTGAACAGAATGCGACCAGCCGAAAAATAGAGGCTTGGTAACAGCGCCCCGGCTGTTTACACCCATGCGCGACAAGGAGCATTTCATGATTAGCACTTTAGTTTTTAGTCTTTTGTTGGCCGCATCGGGTACATCCGAAGCAGCGCCACGCGCCGCAGATGCAGCCGCTCAGGAAGCGCCAAAATCAAAGCCAAAGAAGATCTGCAGAACAACCGGCCTCACCGGTAGCCGCATCGCAAAAAAGCTATGCAAGACCCAAGAGCAATGGGATCAGGCAGAATCTGCGTCTGAGCTTACGGTTAAAGGCAAGGCGGGCACCACCATGCCGCCACAAATGGACACCGGCATTTAACGCTTAAGCGCGATTGGCATCCCACTTTTCGAGTTCGTAGGCGATGGAGGCTTCAACCAAACGCTCCCACAAGTCGCCGACGATCTCCGCGGGAACACCAGCGTTGCGTGCAGCGTCTTTCACATTTGCCAGCACCTGTTGTTTTCGCGCTTCGTCGCGCACCGCAGTGCGTTCGGTTTTAATGCGCGCCGCAGCATCCATATAAGCAAATCGCTGCGCCAGCAGATCGACCAGCCGCGCATCGACGGCGTCAACACCTGCCCGCACGTCAACCATGTTGGCACAACTCTCGGGATTTTTTGGGCTATCAGTGCTGCTCATGGCAGCGCCTTTAAGGTTGAGCGTGCCTAAAGTCGAGCCAGATGTTGACATATCGCCGATCTGCAGCCATAGGCGCCGCTTCGCAATTGACCCTGCATTCCGGTGAAGCAGGTGTCCGGCACATGCATAATGTGTCGCGCGGGACCGGAAACAACGTTGTTAGCAATTGGAGTCTTAAAATGACGAAGCGTACAAGCTCAAAGTATAAACTTGACCGCCGCATGGGTGAAAACATCTGGGGCCGTCCAAAATCACCTGTAAACAAGCGTGAATATGGCCCCGGCCAGCATGGTCAGCGCCGTAAAGGCAAGCTTTCCGATTATGGTATTCAGCTGCGCGCCAAGCAGAAGCTTAAGGGCTATTATGGCGACGTAACTGAAAAGCAGTTCAAGCGTGCGTATCAGGAAGCCAGCAACATGAAGGGCGATACCTCGCAGAACCTTATCGGTCTGCTCGAGCGTCGTTTGGACATGGTTGTATATCGCGCCAAGTTCGCCCCAACCATTTTCGCCGCACGCCAGATCGTT
>CAZCXQ010000284.1:0-2526 GCA_964502655.1 uncultured Sphingorhabdus sp. | reverse complement strand
CCTTGCCCGGCTGGGTATGCGCGGTTTTCACCACGCGCCAAAGACCGTTTTCATATTCCAGAATATTACCCGGCTTGATTTCAACCGCGTTGATTTTCATGAGAGCACTCGCTTAACAGATGGAAAGAGCAGACACGCAAATACGTGCCGTTGGACGCGGCCTTTAACGACGACAGCGCAATTAGGCAAGCAAAGCGTTAAATGCCTTTATCGCCTCGGCAGGGCCGTTTGGATGGTTCCAAACACCGCCGCTAACGGCAAGGAAGTCCGCGCCTGCATCCACCAAAGGCTTTGCGTTTTCAGGCGTGATACCGCCAATCGCAACGCATGGCACTTCGGTCACAAACGTCCATTTCTGAACCGTGTCCAGCTCCGCAACATGATCAACCTTTTTGGTGGTCGTCGGGAAGAACGCGCCAAAGGCGACATAATCGGCGCCAGCCTCTGCCGCTTCCATCGCAAGATGCCGGCTGTTGTGGCAGGTAACGCCAATCTGCGCGTCCGGGCCGAGCGTTTCGCGGGCTTCACGAACGTCGCCATCGCCCTGCCCCAAATGCACGCCGTCGGCCTTCAGCCGCTTGGCGAGCGCGACGCTGTCATTCACGATGAACGCCACATCATGCGCAGCGCATATGGCTTGTAATGGTTCGGCTAAGGCAGCCGCTTCATGCTGGTCCACATCCTTGACGCGAAACTGAAAAGCAGCAACCGGCCCGGCAGACAGCGCAGTTTCAAGGATTTGCGGGAAATCTCCGCCAACATCGGTGGGCGAGATCAGATATAATTGGCAGGGAAATTCTTTCATGCCGCGCTCTTAGCGAGGCTTAAGGCCGGCGGCAAACATCTTGCGCATTTGCCGCCGGCCCCTCTCCAAACTTATGTCGCCGACGCGGCGTGAATTTCGTCAATTGCATCACCCAACGCGGCATCAAATTCTGCCGGTGTCATTTGGTGTCGCAAATCTTCCAACAATGCGCGGGAGAAGCTGGCGATCATGCCCTTGTTTTTGGCAAGCTCTGCGCACGCCTCAGGCCGCGCAAATCCGCCGGACAAAGCAACGACGCGCAGCACGCGCGGGTGGCTCACCAGCGCATCAAAAGTGCCAGCCTCAGCCGGGATCGACAGCTTCAACATCACCTTGTTGTCGCCCGAAACTGTATCGAGCGCTTTCAGTATTTCGTCACGCAGGATGACGTCGCTTTGCGCACGGTCGGCGCTTTTAATGTTAATTTCGGGTTCAATGATCGGCATCAGGCCGTGGGCGAGAATTTGTTCCGCCACTTCAAATTGTTGCTGCACAATCGCGGCGATACCCGATGGCGAGGCTCTGTTAATGACAGAACGCTTTTTCGTTCCAAAAACGCCCTTTGCTTTGGCACGCGTAAGCAGCGCATCCAAATCTGGCATTGGCTTCATCATCTGAACGCCGTCTGCTTCGTCCTCAAGGCCCTTGTCGACCTTCAAAAAGGGCACAACGCCGCGATCGCGCAGTGCATCTGGCACTGGCTTGCCGTCTGCTTCACCGTCCATTGTGCGCTCAAACAAGATTGCACCCAAGACCTTTTCGCCGGAAAAGCTGGGCGATGTGATGATGCGCGAACGCATGTCGTGGATGAGGCCGAACATTTCTTCTTCGGTCGAATAGGCATCTTCTTTAATGCCATAACCACGAAGTGCCTTCGGCGTAGAACCGCCACTTTGGTCAAGCGCAGCAATAAAGCCCGTTGCCGTCGCTACTTTTTCGAACATCTCTTGGTAGTTCATCCGCTCTTCCCTGTACATCTGCGTTGCATACGTATGCATTAGCATCCGAAAAAAACGGGGCAAGGCCCCGCATGTTTAAATTATATTCAAAGCATCGACGCCCGGAAGCGGTTTGCCTTCCATCCATTCCAAAAACGCGCCGCCAGCGGTCGAAACAAAGGAGAAATCCGCCGTCACACCCGCATGGGCGAGCGCCGCGACAGTATCGCCACCACCCGCAACCGAGACAAGCGAACCTTCACGCGTCAGCGCAGCCGCCGTGCGTGCCAATGAGACCGTCGCCGCGTCAAATGGCTCCATTTCAAATGCGCCGAGCGGTCCGTTCCAGACCAGGGTCCGGCACGTTTTCAGGACATCGGCCAGCGCCTCAACCGCCGCAGGACCAACATCCAGGATCATTTCATCCGCCGCCACTTCATGGACATTCACGGTCCGCACTGGAGGGTTTGCGCGAAATTCGACTGACGTCACGACGTCATAGGGCAAATGCACGGTGCAGCCTGCAACGTCCGCCGCATCCAATATGGCATTCGCGGTGTCGGCAAGATCATGTTCGCACAGCGACTTGCCAACATTGATCCCGCGGGCAGCGAGAAAGGTGTTCGCCATGCCGCCGCCAATGATCAAATGATCTACCTGCTTCACCAAATTGTTCAGCACGTCGAGCTTGCTCTATACCTTTGCACCGCCAACAACGGCAGCGACCGTGTGTT
The DNA here is from genome assembly GCA_964502655.1 of uncultured Sphingorhabdus sp. Classification (GTDB taxonomy): domain Bacteria; phylum Pseudomonadota; class Alphaproteobacteria; order Sphingomonadales; family Sphingomonadaceae; genus Sphingorhabdus_B. The sequence continues at coordinate 49 of CAZCXQ010000284.1, read as the reverse complement.
CCGGTGAACCCAGCGCTGCTTCCAACGCCTTCAGTTCCGCTTCCATTGA
>CAZCXQ010000283.1:0-2573 GCA_964502655.1 uncultured Sphingorhabdus sp. | reverse complement strand
GAGCAACTGACTTTTAATCAGTAGGTCGCTGGTTCGAACCTAGCAGGGCTCACCATATATTTCAATGGTTTAGCTGCTTTCAAAGGCGTCCTGGTGACACTGGGGCGCCACCCAGCAATCACATAGCAATCACGCGAGGTGATTTCGCGAACGGTTCAGCGCTAACAACTGCATGCAATTAGGCATATCCATTCACCTTATCCGTCCCCCGCTGGGTAGAAAGCTGGACGAAAGGTTGCCCCTCCCCTTAACCCAATCGTATTCATCTCAGTCGCCTATCAGCCACAGCTACCCTGCACGCCCGCCGCACCGACATTCTGTTGCCAACGAACAGATCCCGGGCGCATTGCTGCTCAACCATGCAAAGGAATTCCTCCTTAGCCCATAATCGTTCCCGTAGCGCCTGACGGGTATCCGTGCGTGTGTACTTGGATAAGCTCTTAGAACGCTCCCTGAGCGCCCCGATGCCCTTCTGCGCACGCGTTACAGCATCATCATACTGCGAGCGGTAAGACAGCCCCCAGCCCTTTACTGAGGCGAAGGCTTTGCCACCCGGGGGCAGAATAAGCTTAGAACAAAGCCGCTTGGTCTGGGGGCAGACAAAGTACCAACGCTTGCCGCCAAACCGCATCCGCCTCGATACCAACTGCACTGTTTGCATAATTGGCTGCCCGAAGCAGGTCCCATCAATTTGTAGGCTGGGATAAGCGATGTCACCGGCGAATGTGGTCGTCAGGAAGATATCACCCACAAGGTTGCTGCCCAGCTGCCATCGGCGCTGGAGCCGGTGATCCATGAACTCCAGCAGCATTCCATTCTTTCGCAGCATGGACATGTCGAGCGCTATGCAATCCTCAACCGTCGGCTTGTGAGTTCGTGTGGCTGGTAAGGGAAAGGCTGCCATACCCTGCTTTCTGACCGAAAACTTTTGTCTAATGATATATTATCACATTACGACGTGGCGCTGTAACTTTATTTGGGTTTGGGCAGACAATTGGGAGGCGTGGCTGGGAAGCGGGGGAGACCATGATATTCGTTTAGGTGTGATGGCCGAAATTGGGCAGGGAGCAGACTGTCTGCATTTATACATCGACCGATACATAGCTGCCGTTAGATCGCTCGGAACGCTTGGTAGTTCTCGCTAACATACAAGCCGTTCACTCCGGTTGGCAAAAGCCGCGGTTCAGACAAAAATCATCGCTAGGCAATCGCCGACACGAGCCAAGCCTTACCCTGCATCATAACGCCTTGCCCGGCTACATAATGCTTTTGGAATAGTTCGACCAAATCCGTTTCAGCTGCCGCGCGAACATCTGCACCTTGTTCCTCTAGAGCGCGTCCAGCCGCCATTGAAGACAGCACGAACGACACCGCATCATGAGCTGTGGCATTCACGCCACCAATTGGTTGAAGCCCATTATATGCCACGACGCTGGCTTCCGAAAAACCGGCGCTCGCGAGTATTTCGTTCAGATAGTCGAGGTCTTCAAACGCGAATGGCCCGGGCGCGCGGGGAACCGCCGGGGGGATATCGACATAGCGACGGACGACGCCCATCATTTCCATCATCCACAAATTGTCGCGTGGTGGGCCCCATACTGCCAGATCAATCTGCGCACCGGGACGCAGCAGACTGTGCAAATTTGCAAAGGCCTTATGCGGTTCGGGGAAAAACATACTGCCAAAACGGGAAAAGAGCCTGTCAAACGGGGCATCTTCCAACTGGACCGTGGCCCCATCAGCGCAGATGAATCCAATGTTGGTTACTCCAGCGTCTTTGGCACGCCGCATAGACGCGGTCGTCAAGTCGGGTGAAATGTCGATGCCAACCACTTCGCCGGAAGGCGCAACGGCCTTTGCTATGGCAATTGTCGTCCCGCCACCACCGCAGCCGATATCAAGCACGCGTTCGCCGGTTTTAAAATCGGCTTGCCGAAGAAGCGCCTCGCCAATGGGGGCGATCATGCCTTCAAAACATGCGAGATTGGCAAGCCATTTGGCACCCATCTCGCCCGCCCAATCTTCGCCCTTCAATGCTTCGGGGCCGTTGTGTATCTCGGTCATTTTTGCGCCGCTCCTTATGCAATCTTTTAGAGCAATACCCATCGGATAGCACTGCCGACGATCGCCAGCGCCGCGACGCTCAGCAGCCAAATGCCGAAGAACCAGCCCAATTGTTTGGCGCGCGGCATCAATGATATCCGTCGTGGCCGACTTTGCCGCGAAACACCCAATAGGACCATATGGTGTAGGTGACGATGATCGGGACCATGATAGACGCGCCGATCAGCATGAAGACTTGGCTGCGATGTGGCGCGGCTGCTTCCCAAATGGTGACCCGCGCCGGAATGACGTTTGGCCAGATCGAAATGCCAAGGCCAATCAGGCATAAGCCGAACAATGCGAGTGCCCAAAAGAACGGCTGCGCATCTTTGGTCTGGCGCAGGCTGCGGTAAAAGAGGAATGTCACGGCAATGGTGGCAATCGGCACTATCGCCGTTGCCAATACACCGGGATAGCTCAACCAACGCAGATAATATTGCGCCTCAAGCGTCAGCGTGGCCAGACTGATG
>CAZCXQ010000282.1:0-2583 GCA_964502655.1 uncultured Sphingorhabdus sp. | reverse complement strand
CGGCATTGACCGTTCTTGAAGCGGCTGAACTTGCTAAGGCTTTGGAAGAAAAGTGGGGCGTTAGCGCCGCTGCTGCTGTTGCTGTTGCTGCACCTGCTGGTGCCGCTGCGCCAGCTGCTGAAGAGCAGACTGAATTTGACGTTATCTTGACCGGCGACGGCGGCAACAAGATTGCAGTCATTAAGGAAGTTCGTGCGATCACCAACCTTGGTCTGACCGAAGCAAAGGCTCTTGTTGAGGCCGCTCCAAAGGCACTCAAGGAAGGCGTAAACAAGGCAGAAGCCGAAGACATCAAGGCGAAGATCCTTGCTGCCGGCGGAACCGTCGAACTGAAGTAATTCGGTTTCCCTTACGGGATATAAAATGGGGCGGCCTAGCAATAGGCTGCCCCTTTTTTATGGCTGCGCGTTCGTTACCAATAAACACAAATATTCCGGCCCTTTTCTTTTGAAAAGTCTGCAGGTTGCGGGCAGTCATGACGCATGCATGACAACGCCGACCTCGCCGCTCTGATTCGCAACATTCCCGATTATCCCAAACCGGGAATCCTGTTCCGTGACGTGTCTAGCCTGCTGCTCGACGCAGAGGGCTATCGCATGACCATTGACCGGCTCGCGGCGCTGGTGGACCCCGATACGCAGCTTGTTGCGGGCATTGAGGCACGTGGCTTTATCGTGGCGTCCGCTCTGGCATATGCGCTTGGGCTTGGCCAATTGATGCTGCGTAAGCCCGGCAAGCTGCCCGGCGAGAAAATCGGCACGGATTACACGCTCGAATATGGCACCGACCGCATTGAAATGCATGTGGGTCATGTGCAGCCTGACCAGAAAGTGCTGCTGGTCGACGATTTGATTGCCACTGGCGGCACGGCCTTGGCTGGCGTTGACTTAATCCAGCAAGGCGGCGGCAAAGTTGAACAAGCCTTGTTCATTGTCGACCTGCCTGACCTTGGCGGTGCGGCCAAGTTGCGCGCCCAAGGCGTGCGAGTCGGATCGTTGATAGGTTTTGACGGCGATTAAGCGCGCCGAAATTTTTGGTTTAGTTTTGCGGATAACGCGACGCGCATGTCTTGATTTTTGACGGCTCAGGACGCGTCCCGCTGACTTCAAAGCGGGCGATATATCCACCCAGTTTCAATTGCTCGGTAAAGCCCGTCAAACGATAGCCCACGGCATCAAATTCGCAGAACAGCAGCTTTGGCGGAATACCATGTTGGGCGGTGGGACGATCGCGGTCTACGACAATGACCTGTCCGCCCTTGGCGAGCGCTGGCCGCATGCGCCATAGGAACGCATAAGGCTCACTTATTTCATGATACATATGCACCATGAAAACGCGGTCAAAGCTGTTTTCTGGCAACCGGGGATCGTCCAGAGCGCCTTCCTTGATGGCAACATTATCGAGCTGTTCGCGTGTGACCCGCGCGCCCAGTCGGTCAAGCGCATCCCGATTGATATCCTGCGCGAGCACGCGCCCTTTTGGGCCAACGCGGTCCGCAAGGCGGATGGTGTAATAGCCCTCGCCTGCCCCGATATCCGCGACCGTAGTCCCAAGCTGGATCCCGGCCCAATCCATCACAAATTCGGCCTCTCCGGCTTCATCACGCGCTGCCTCAGTCGAAAATTCGGTATCGCCAGCTTTGGACACCAGACGTTCGGCGCGCGGGAATGCTTCCGCGCTCTCGCTGCGTTCGTCTGCGGTGCCCGCTGGCGTGCAGCCGCTCACACATAGCAGTGGAACTGCAATGATGGCCAGAAAGCTCAAACGGGCGTTCATGCGCACGCTCAACCCGTCTTACGCGTCGGCCATAACGGTTACCGGATTGGCAGCCTGTTGATCGAAGTTCAGAAAAACATCCTTCACCCAATGGGGCAAGGGAATGGGGCGATGCGTATCGAGGTCCACATGCACGCTGACAAGATCAACTGTTGCGCGCAAATCGTCTGAACCATCTTCGGTAATGCCATGAATTTCAACGATTTGAGTCATGCTGGTCCGCCCAGTCGCAACCGTGCGCGCCATAACCTCAATAAGCTCGTCCGGCTTGATCGGCGCAAACCAAGTGACCGTCGCCTTTTTGACATGAAACTCCAAAGGCGCGCCATCGGCATAATCGCGGAATTTCGCCGCGCGCCAATATTCGGTCAATGCAACATCGGCATAATCCAGATAGCGCGCGTTAAAGACGACGCCCTGCGCATCCGTCTCTGACCAACGCACGCGGAAACGGTGGTGGAAAGCAAACTCGCTCCGCGCCATGTCAGATTGCCTTTGATTGGCCAGGGGTGTTGACCCCCATCGATTGCAGATAACGCTTCACGTTCCGTGCGGCCTGACGCAGGCGATGCTCATTTTCAACCATAGCGATGCGGACATAGCCTTCGCCGTCTTCGCCATATCCCACGCCCGGCGCGACCGCGACCTTTGCTTCGGTCAGCAACTGCTTGGAAAACTCAAGGCTACCCAGATGCGCAAGCGCAGGTGGCAATGGTGCCCATGCGAACATCGACGCCTTCGGTGCGGGAATATCCCACCCTGCACGGCCAAATGCCTCGACAAGGATATCGCGGCGCTTGTGATAGA
>CAZCXQ010000281.1:0-2597 GCA_964502655.1 uncultured Sphingorhabdus sp. | reverse complement strand
GCATGGTTGACGAGGCATTTGAAACGGTCGGGCCAGTTGCCCGAAATCCAGTTCATCATATAACCGCCATAGGACCCACCAAGCGCGCAGGCGTTTGCGGTATCAAGCTGCGTGTCGATTTTGCCAACGGCGTCCATGCCCTTTTGCAAATCTTCAAGCGGCCATCCGCCCCAGTTTTTGTTGATGCTGTCGGTGAATTTTTGGCCATAGCCCGTCGACCCGTGAAAATCGATGGTGACAACGGCATAGCCTTGCGACGCCATGACCGCCGGGTTCCAACGGTAGGACCAGCTGTTGTTAAACGAACCCTGCGGTCCACCATGAACCAGCAACAATACCGGCAGTTTGCCCGTCGCATTTTGCGGCTTTACGATTTGGCCAAATACCCGTTCGCCATTGGCGCCGGCAAAATCGAATTTCTGGTAATTGACGGGATCGAGCGTTGCCAGAGCGTCCGCATTTACGTTGGTTAGCCGTGTGGTTTTGCCCTTGGCATCCATATACACAACGTCCGATGGCCCCGAGATGCTGTTGATGGCGTACACGACACCGCCATTTTTCAGCGGCACGGCCTCGGCGATGCTACCGCGATCAGTAAGCCGCGTGACTTTGCCTTTCAGGTCGACGCGATACAGCGGCGTTTCCAGCACATCTTGCGCAGTCACGAGCAAGCTGCGGCTATCCAAAGCCCATGCGAGCGACGCGACCGAACGGTCCCACTTTTCGGTCAGCGCGGTAACCTTGCCGCTCTTCACATCCATCAGCTTTACGACCAGCCTGTCGGCTTCGTAGGTCGCGCGTGGCATCGACGTCCATGCCATCCATTTGCCATCGGGCGATATGGCGGGTGTCGTATCGGTCCCTGCATTGTCAGCGGTCAGGTTGACCGGATCCTTCGACTTTAGCGATGCGCCATAAATGTCGAGATTGGTTGATTTGGCCTCATTTTTGTCGGCCAACCGCAGTGTGAAGACAAGGCCGCTGCTGTCCGCGTTCCAGCTGATCTCTTCACCGCTGCCAAAGGGTTTGGACGGAGCATCGCCAACAAGGGTGCCGTCCATTGCGGCACCCGATGTGCCAAGCTTGCCATCAGCGCCCAGTATGAACGTGAACACGCGGCTGTAATTGCCCGGCGTTTCCCATTGGTCCCAATGGCGCACCATAAGCTGGTCATATTCGCGACCGGTGCCGGGACCGGGCTTTGACGTGTCACCGTCTTTTTCACAGCCAAATTCCATGCAGTCGCGGGCAATATCGCCCCAAACGGCAAATTTCTGTCCATCAGGGGAGATTTTGAACCCGCTGACATCGGCCTTGAAATTGCTCACTTGCGTGGTTGTCGCGGTCGCAATGTCGTAGCGCCAAATCTGGTCCGAACCGCTTTCATTGCTGATGTAAAAAATGCTTTTGCCATCGGGGGCAAAGGCGGGGTCATGCTCATTCTTGTCTGGTTTTGATGCGAACATCATTGGCTGCGGATTGGCACCGATTTTGAGCATGTAGAGGTCAGTCTTGCCCTTGCTCGCGGCCAAATCGGTCTCGCGCAATTGATAGGCGATCATTGTCCCGTCGGGCGACGCCGTTGCACCCGAAAGGCGCTTCATTGTCGCGAGGTCGGTCTCCGTCATTGGGCGCGCAAACGCAGCGGAGGAAAGGGCGGAAGTGCCGATGATTGCGGCAAGCAGGATCGTTTTTCTCATAGCCACACGCTAGTCAGCGCAAGGCAGGCAGGCAAGAAAATTACAGGCGGAAATTTCAAAATTAGGGTTGAGTTTTTGCAAAGCCGCGGCGCCGCCAGTTGCGTTTTATGCAATCACATTGTCTACTAAATAACTTGAGTTTAAATTTCTTGGCGGTAGCGGAGCGCAACAACGAAAACATAAAAAAGGATGCCTTCCACGGGACGACCCGGCCATTTGGCTGTGCGGCAAGTAGAAGGAATGAAATATGCAGAAATTGGCTAGCTTTGTTGGCGCCATCGCGCTCAGCAGCCTGCTTTTCTCGGTCACAATGGTATAATTGGGTCTGAGAAAACAGCTTTTCAAATAAGCAACGGATGGGCGGGTACTTCCCCGCCCTTTTGTTTGTCCGAAATCGCCAGATTGCGAAAATTAGCGGACGATTTTGCCGTCTTTCATGACGTGGGTCAGATTTTCCAACACGCGGATATCTTGAATCGGATCGCCCTTAACGGCCACCAGATCGGCAAAGCGCCCCGGTTGCACGCTTCCCAGCGTTTCTTCTTTGCCTAACAGTTCCGCCGCGCGGATGGTCGCGCTTTGAACGGCCTGCATCGGGGTCATGCCATAGCGGACCATATACGCAAATTGCTTGGCATTATCGCCATGCGGATACACGCCGCTGTCGGTTCCATAAGCAACCTTCACACCCATCTTCACCGCTTTGGTAAAGCCAGCGCGCTGGATATCGGTCGTCTCGCGATTCTTGCGCAAATATTCTTCCGGCCATTTTTCGCGGGTGCCGACATCGTCAATATAATCGCCATTATAGATGTCCATGACGAGCCATGTGCCACTGGCTTTGGCCATTTTGAGCGCTTCATCGTCGATCAGGCTGGCATGCTCAATGGACCGCAC
>CAZCXQ010000280.1:0-2605 GCA_964502655.1 uncultured Sphingorhabdus sp. | reverse complement strand
TCTCCGTTCGGTGCAAGATGAAGGGCATGATCTTTCGAAAGAAGATTTTCTGTCATGGCATCGCATTCTTGCGAAAAAAGGCTGGATCGCACCAGCATGGCCTGTCGAATATGGCGGCACTGGCTGGACCGCAACGCAACGCTTCATCTGGTCCGAAGAACTCGCTGCAGCAGATTGCGTCGGCACCATGCCATTCGGCCTATCGATGGTCGGACCCGTCATCTACACATTCGGCACGCCGGAACAAAAAGCCCGCTTCCTGCCCGGCATCTTGTCCGGCGACGATTGGTGGTGCCAGGGGTATTCGGAACCTGGCGCAGGTTCTGACCTTGCTTCGCTGCGCACAAAGGCCGTCCGCGATGGCGACCATTATGTTGTGAACGGTCAAAAGACATGGACCACAATGGCGCAATATGCTGACTGGGGCTTCTTCCTCGTCCGCACCGATCCCGATGCCAAGGCGCAGGAAGGCATTAGCTTCCTTCTCATCGACATGAAGACGCCTGGCGTAACTGTTCGCCCGATCATCACCTTGGGCGGCGAGCATGAAGTCAACGAAGTATGGTTGGAAGACGTCCGCGTGCCCGTTGAAAACCGCGTCTATGAAGAAAACAAGGGCTGGACCTGCGCCAAGTTCTTGCTGGCGCATGAGCGTACCGGCATTGCCGCCGTTGCCCGTTCGAAGCGTGGCGTTGAAAAGATCAAAGCGATTGCACGCACAGAGCAAGACGGTGACCGTCCATTGATCGCCAACCCATTTTTCAAGCGTAAGATTTCAGAGCTTGAAATCGATCTGACCGCGTTGGAATTCACCGAACTGCGCAGCCTTGCGGGCGAAGCGGCGGGCAAGGGCCCAGGCCCTGAATCCAGCTTGCTGAAAATCAAGGGCTCGGAAATCCAGCAACGGATTACCGAACTCGCACTGGAAGCAGTCGGCCATTATGGCGCGCCCTATTTCCGCGGATTTGGCGAAGGCGACAACGAACATCCAATTGGTCCGGATTACGCGCATCGCGCTGCTCCGACCTATTTCAACACCCGCAAGACGACGATTTACGGTGGCTCCAACGAGATCCAGCGCAACATCATCGCCAAGATGGTGCTGGGTATTTAATCTAAAATTTATTTGAAATAATCACTGTCATTCCCGCTAACGCGGGAATCCATGGCCGAAAGGGAAGTCCATGGACCCCCGATCAAGTCGGGGGTGACACAGGAGAGGACAGAGCACATCATGGATTTCAGCTACACCGAAACGCAGGACATGATCCGCGAAACCCTGAGCCGCTTTCTGGCGGACACATATGACTTTGACAGCCGCAACAAGATGATCGCCAGCGGCAGTGGACGTGACCCCGGCATTTGGAAGGCACTGGCGCAAGATCTCGGCATGCTCGGCGCATCTTTTAGCGAAGATCATGGCGGACTTGGCGGCGGCCACCTCGAAAATGCTTTGATCATGGAAGAATTGGGCAAGGTCATCGCGATCGAACCTTATCTGCAGACCGTCGTTCTTGGTGGTGGCGCGTTGAAGGCTGTTGGCGGCGCGATTGCCGATGCCGTCATTCCAGAAATCATTGGCGGCAATGTCATCATCGCATTTGCCTACGCGGAACCACAGGGTCGCTACAATCTTGCGAACATTCGCACGACCGCGAAAAAAGACGGCGCAGGCTATGTGCTGAACGGTCATAAGGGCGTGGTGTACGCCGCCCCTTGGGCAACGCATTTGCTTGTCACCGCCCGTACCGGCGGTTCAGGCAGCGAAGCCAATGGCGTATCGTTGTTCCTGATTGACGCAAATACCGCTGGTATCGTGCGCCGCGACTATCCAACCGTCGATGGTTTCCAAGCTTCTGAAGTCTATTTTGAAAATGTTGCCATCCCCGGCGACGCGTTGTTGGGTGATGAGGGCGCTGGCCTTCCGCTGATCGAACGCATTGTCGACGAAGCAACGGTTGCCGTCTGTGCGGAAGCCTGTGGTGTCACCGCCAAGTTGCATTCGGGTACGCTGGAATATGCGCGTCAGCGTAACCAGTTCGGCCAGCCCATTTCGCGCTTCCAAGTATTGCAGCACCGCATGGTCGATATGTTCATGGAAGTTGAACAGTCAAAATCCATGACCACAATGGCGACTTTGAAGCTCGATTTGCCAGCGGCAGAACGTATGGCTGCGGTATCGGCATGCAAGGCGAAGGTGTCGCGCGCAGCGAAGTTCGTGGGCCAAAGCGCCATTCAAACGCATGGCGGCATCGGCATCACGCAGGAACTGGCCATCGGTCATTTCTTCAAGCGCGCCACCATGATTGAAAGCCAATTTGGTTCGGCTGACCATCATTATGAGCGTTTTGAACGCCTAACATTGGCGGATTAACGCGCCAATTCAATTTATTGTGCAGTGCAACATTTTTGTTGACAGCGCGTGCACGAATCTTTATTGTGCACTGCAACACAACAGAAATGGTGCACGCCATGGTACGCAAATTAGCAGCTACGTCTTCGACTGAAACCGTTAAACCAACGGCGTCGAAGGCTGCGCCTGCGAAGGCTACACCAAGCACCGTTGCAAAGAAGAAGGTTGCGAAACCTGCTGCTTTACCGGCCA
>CAZCXQ010000279.1:0-2611 GCA_964502655.1 uncultured Sphingorhabdus sp. | reverse complement strand
TCGATCCTGGCCTTGTCCCAATCTGCAAGCGGGTTGACCTTCAGGCGGCCTTCCTCGATTTCGAAACGCGGCAGTGCTTTGCGGGTTGCGGACTGAAAGGCTTTTCGGCCCGTAAACTGGGCATCAAAACCCGCAAGCGCCGACTTTAGCGGAAGGACTTTGCGAATTTCGCAGCAGCCATCGGGGTCATAAGACCAGCGCAGGCCCGTTCCGTCCTTTTGCGCCAGATGCGCAGGGTCGGGGGCGATGATGCGCAGGTCCAATAGGCCAAGGATATTCCGCAGTTCCTCGCGATAGGTAATCGTCTCGGGAAAATGCTTCCCAGTGTCGAGGAACAATATAGGCGTGGCGGGGTCAATGCTGGCAATCAAATGCAGCAAAACGGCGCTCTCTGCACCGAAGCTGGAGACTATGGCCGCATCACCCAACATATTTTCACGCAGCAAAACGGTTAGCATGTCGACTGTATCACGCCCACGGAACATGTTGTTGAGGCGAACGGCGTCCGCCTCAGTGTAACGTGCTGCGGTGTTGATACGGTCGGCGATGCGAACCTGTTCACCCATGCCGTAGCTTCCAAACGGGAACCGCGGCGTCCGCCGCCTTTTGGTAAAATTGGTCATAGGTTGAAAGCGCGCGCGCGACGGCTTCGGGATTTAACGACGCTTCGGGTGCAAAGCTGTCAAAGCCACAGCGCCGCATGAACGCAATTTGGTCGACCAGAACATCGCCTTGCGCGCGCAGTTCGCCGGTGTAACCAGCTTCACGCAAGATGCGCGCAGAACTGTAGCCACGCCCGTCACGATATTTCGGGAACGCAACTTCGATAAGCGTCAGCCGATCCAGAAACGGGATCAGTGCGCGCGCATCATCATCGGGTTCCAGCCGGACGGCAGTGGCGTTTGACTGATCCAGAAAGGCATCGAGCGTAACCGATGGCTGTTCGGTGACTTCATCGGTGCGATAGCGAAATTCAACCATAGATCGCCTCCTTAAATGGTTCGAGGCCGACACGGCGATATGTGTCGATGAAACGTTCATCGCCTTCACGCAGCGTCTTGTAGACTTCGGTGGCCTTTTCGACCGCGTCGACAACGCCGTCTTCATCAAAGCCGGGGCCAATGATTTTCCCGATGCTGACGTCTTCCGCGCCAGAGCCGCCGAAGGTCAGCTGATAATTTTCAACACCCTTCCGGTCGACACCCAATATGCCGATATGACCCGCATGGTGATGTCCGCACGCGTTGATACAGCCGGAGATTTTAAGTTTCAGTTCGCCCAAATCGCGTTGCCGGTCCATATCGGCAAAGCGCGTCGCAATTTTCTGCGCGACGGGGATCGAACGGGCGTTGGCAAGGCTGCAATAATCAAGGCCGGGGCAGGCGATGATATCGCTGATCAGGTCAAGATTGGCATTTGCCAAATCGGCCTCACGCAATGCCTGCCACACCGCGTACAGATCACGTTTGGCCACATGTGGCAGGACGATGTTCTGTGCATGGGTGACGCGCAATTCGTCAAAGCCATATTGCTCGGCAAGATCAGCCATCACATCGATTTGCGCCGATGTGGCATCGCCCGGAATACCGCCAATGGGCTTCAGGCTGATGTTGACGATTGCGTAACCGGCTTGCTTGTGTGGCTTTACGTTCTGATCGAGCCAAACCGCGAAATCGGGGTCGCTGCGATCGGGCTCTACGTCGGCTGCATCAAATGCAGGCGGCGCAAAGAAGGCGCTGATGCGTTCCAGCTCTGCCAATGGCGGATCGATGCCCAGCGTTTTGACATGGGCGAATTCTTCCGCAACCTGACGGCGATATTCGTCTGCGCCAATTTCGTGGACGAGTATCTTGATACGCGCCTTGTAGATATTGTCGCGGCGGCCGTAGCGATTGTACACGCGCAAGCAGGCTTCGATGTAGCTGAGCAGGTCGTCGGCTTTAACGAACGGATTGATCTCTGGCGCAATCATTGGCGTGCGGCCCATGCCGCCACCTACGAATACGCGCGCACCCAATTCGCCATTTTGACGGACAAGCTCCAGCCCGATGTCATGCAAGCGCATGGCGGCACGATCTTCGGGGGATGCGATGACCGCAATCTTGAACTTGCGCGGCAAATAGCTGAATTCAGGGTGGAATGTGGACCACTGACGCAGCAATTCTGCCCAAGGACGCGGATCAGCCACTTCATCCGCCGCCGCCCCTGCATATTGGTCCGACGAAATGTTGCGGATGCAATTGCCGCTCGTTTGAATGGCATGCATTTCGACCGTTGCCAGTTCTTCCAACAGATCCGCGCATTCCTCAAGCTTGATCCAGTTATATTGGATATTCTGGCGCGTGGTGAAATGGCCGTAATCGCGGTCATATTTCCGCGCGATATGCGCAAGCATCCGCATCTGGCGGCTGTCCAGCGTGCCATAGGGAATCGCGACGCGCAGCATATAGGCATGCAACTGCAGATACAGACCGTTCATCAGCCGCAATGGCTTGAACTGGTCTTCCGTAATCTCACCGGCGATACGCCGGTTTACCTGATCGCGAAATTCGGCAACGCGCGCATCGACGATCGATTGGTCGAAATGGTCATATTTATACATATCAGATTA
>CAZCXQ010000278.1:0-2612 GCA_964502655.1 uncultured Sphingorhabdus sp. | reverse complement strand
TACGCCATCCATCTCTAGAAATCCGCGCTTCATGAAATGGTTTCAACTGAGCATCTGTGCAGCACCACCGTTTTCTATCGAGATTTGGCTCCATGAGACCTCTTCCGAAGCGACCGGAAGCGGCTAACCAAGCGCTGCAGCGAGCCGCTCCGGCTGTCACGCTGGCTGCTTCCGCCGCCGCCTTGCCGCCCGCCATGCAGCCAGCGCGCCAGCCTCCGCAGTCGCTGAGCTTGGAGTCGTTCGCCCAAGAAACCAAGTCTAACGCCATAATGCCAGAAGCGATGTTCTTTCACACTGCCGAGGCAGCCAGCCAATTGGCCGACGGCTTTCGGGTGGTTGAGATTCTTGATGGTGGTTGGTCTCGTCGGCTCCTTGATGAGTCCACCGGCAGGCATTGGGTTGAGTATTACCCGCATCCAGATGATCGTTCTCCGAAGCATTTACACGCCGAGCCGCTTCCCACGGACTTACACGAGTTGATGGCGTCTGCATTGTCATCCCCTTGTGCCGAAGACTGGCTAGGGTTGGCAGCACACCTGAGAATGACTTTTTCGGCAGAGAGGATCGCCGAAGAGATCGACACCCTCCAGTGGACAGTTTCATCACCAGCCATTCGAGCCTTTGCATCGGCATACGTTCCCGAGGATCAGCGGGACCTGATTGGCATGAGCTTGGCCGACACAGCCGCTAGCTACGAGCGTTATAGGAAGGCTTGCGCATACATCAAGAGCTTCAGCAGCTTTGAAGGGCCTTAACCAAATTCATCCAGCAACGGGGGCGAAAAAAGCGGATGCAGGCAACGGCAGGAAGGCTATCTGTCGTATCAGCAACGTCCACCCCTCGTCGTCGACTGATCCGGGACGCTCGCCTAACCTTCCCTCACCATGACCATACCAGACGGACGAGCATGGGATTCTTCTCTGCCAGCATTCTCCACTGTTGCAGAGTTTAGGGCATGCACACGGCTCATTCGTGCCTTCCGAGACCTGCGAGGTCACTCAATTCCTGAAGCTGTAGTTCCATGTGCCGTCGAGCGGATCGGCGGCTATCGCTGCTCTGGTGGATTGACGGAATTGACCGACATTCTCTTTGGCCCTGAGGATCGGTGCAGGCATGCTTTTCCGCTTGTTCCCGGAGACTACGACGTATTGCGCATCGTTGACTGTCCGGAGCGGGACAATTGCGCCGAGAGTGTCTTCTTTACCATGATTGCGTTGTGTGGCGTCGAGCCCGTGGCGTGGCAGCGATTCCCGATTTCATTTGGCTCCGATGCCTACAACATGACGGTGATCTCACCAGGCTGTCGCCGCCGCATCATCGACATCATCCGACCAAACGACGACTACTCCGACGAATATTGGAATCCTATGTGTGAGATGGTCTTGGGATACCAAGAGCATAACCATCAAAAGTTCGAAGCTCTGGGATTGCGCCTGAGTTCTCCTGATGGCTTTGGCGAGGCTGTTTTCACACCTACGTCCAAGGTCGCTTCATTTTTCCTGGGCTACACTAACGAGCACGACTTGGTCGCCATTCAGGGGAGGTGGCTATGAGCGCTGTCACAGACCAAACCAAGGCCGAAAATATCGGATGCAGGAAACGGCTCGAAGGATATCCGTTGTGTCAGCAACGTCCACCCCTCGCCGTCGCCTGATCCGAGGCGTTCGGCCAACTAATCAGACACCAATCGTGACCAAGAGAGCAAGAATTGTCATGTGGATGCTGGGTGGCCTGCTTTTGGCTGTCGTCGCCATCATCATTGCGGCATACTGCCTGATCTCGTCGATCTTCTCGAACGACCCGAAGCCGTCATGGACATCGCTCCTGCCACCTACGGCGACTGAGGTTCAGGAGTCATCCTGGGCAGATGGATTTCTGCCCGACTACTCTTACCAGCTCAAAGCTCGAATCACCGAAGCTGAGTTTCAGAAGCTCGTTACTGATCTCCGACTTACTCCACATACCCCTGATCGTCAGTATTCCGAAGACTCATGGCTGTCATGGGGGTCATCTCCGCAGTTTCAGGATGTGTGGTGGGATCCAAGCGAGGATCTTTCCAGCACCTTTGTTTCAGAAGGCCACGACACATGGACCTACGCTAAGTTCGAGAAGGGCCATCTCTACTTAAAGTCCCTGAACCATTGAAGTGAACACATGAGGACGTCCACCGCGAGAACAAGGCCGAAAACAACGGATGCAGGCAACGGCTCGAAGGCTGTCTGTCGTGTCAGCAGCGTCTTGCGCTCGCCGTCGACTGATCCGAGGCGTTCGCCCAAGAAACGGATTCCAAGGCCCTCAGCCCCCTTTTAGATGCCACTTGTTGCCTCAGCCTTTGGTTCTTCGATGCTCGTGATGTTGGCTGCACCATGGATTATAGGTCTTTTGGTGCTTCTCGCGATACTTGCATCGGTCATGCTCGCTAGGCGTTCTCAAGTCAGAGCTATGCGAACGCTGCTCCGAGGCGTCATGATTTTCTATGGCGTATTGTTAGCATTGGCGGCGCTGGTCTGGATCATGGTCCCTTCAGGGAGGGATGAGAGTCGTATTGCATGGATTCTGTTGGTTGCTTCGTTTGCGCCAGTGTCCGTAGTGGTGCTTTGCAGTTTTGTCAG
>CAZCXQ010000277.1:0-2614 GCA_964502655.1 uncultured Sphingorhabdus sp. | reverse complement strand
ATGTAGATATAGGCCGCACGCGCGCGCATCGCAAAACCGGCGATCAACGCGCCTTCGATCAGCTTGTGCGGATCATGGCGAATGATTTCGCGGTCTTTGCATGAACCGGGCTCAGATTCATCGGCATTGATGACGAGGAAGTTTGGACGTTCCGGCGTCGGTGCCTTGGGCATGAAGCTCCACTTCATACCGGTCGGGAAGCCAGCACCACCACGGCCACGAAGTCCGGATGCCTTCACTTCTTCGATAATGGCGTCTTGTCCGGCCTTCATCAAATTGGCAGTTTTGTCCCAATCGCCACGCGCCTGCGCGGCTTTCAAGCCGAAATCTTGATAGCCGTACAGGTTGGTAAAAATGCGGTCTTTGTCAGCGAGCATCAGCCCAAACCTCCAAGAAGAAACCATGCGCCGCCGGCAATCAATAGCGCAATGACGGCAAGTTTAACTATGCCCTTGAGCAGTTTCCACGCCACGAATGCAGCGACAAAAACGCCAATGAGGGGGAGAAATTCCATCAATATTCCCCCCGATAATCATGGTTCTTATCAACCATCGCTTGCAATGTCGTAGCGCCGCCATAAGGTTCAACCGTGTGGCGTCCGGGCAGCTGTGTGCCGACCTTTGGCTGCTTGCCATCCGACAAGTCCTGCAAAATCGCGGTCATGCTGTCGTAATCGAGGTCTTCGTAATTATCGTCGTTAATCTGAACCATCGGTGCAGAGGCGCAATTACCCATGCACTCAACTTCGTTCAGCGTGAACATGCCATCGGGTGTTGTTGCGCCTTTGACGAGGCCCCGGTTCTTGCATGCCGCCATGATATCGTCCGAGCCACGCAGCATGCACGGCGTTGTGCCACATACTTGCACATGGAAACGGCCGACGGGCGCGAGATTGTACATGGTGTAGAAACTCGCGACTTCATATGCACGCATATATGGCATGCCGAGATAGCTTGCGACATATTCGATCACGGGAACCGGCAGCCAACCCTGCGTCTGTGTTTCTTCGCCCACCTGACGTTGCGCAAGGTCGAGTAGCGCCATCACCGCAGACTGCTGACGTCCGGCAGGGTAGCGTCCGATGTACATGTCGGCCTTTGCCTTATACGCGGGCGAAAAGGCAAAGTTGCCAAATTGCGCACGGGTTTCGGCTTCATTCGGAATTTGGGTCGCTTCGGCCATTATCGGACAAACTCCACGCGCGACACCTTGTCGCCTTCAAAACTATAGATCGACATAACTTCAAAAGGCTCGGCATTGGCGGAACGAAATACACGTTCGTGCAGCGCAACAAATTCGCCCAGTTCATAGCCTTTGAGGATTTCTGCACGGTTCTCGGGATATTCGGCAAACATCGCGTCTAATCCCGCCCGCGTGCCTTCCTTGCCGTCACGGACAACGGCACCGCGATAGCCCGCTTCGCAGGCATCATCCGTCATTAGAGCCACATAGGCATCTGCATCCTGTGCGTTGTAATGCGCGATCATTTGGGTGGCGATTGCCAGCTTGCTCACCGGTCACACTCCCCAAACACGATGTCGAGCGCGCCCAAGATCGCAGTGGTGTCCGCAAGCATATGGCCACGGCTCATGAAATCCATTGCCTGCAAATGCGAGAATGCCGTCGGGCGGATCTTGCAACGATATGGCTTGTTGGTGCCGTCGGCGACCAAATAGACCCCGAACTCGCCCTTGGGGCTCTCTGTCGCAACATAAACGCTGCCTGCAGGAACCTTGAACCCTTCGGTGTAGAGTTTGAAGTGATGGATCAACGCTTCCATCGACTGCTTCATTTCCGCGCGCTTTGGCGGCGAAACCTTGCGGTCGTCGCTGCAGACAGGGCCTTCAGGCATCTGCTGAAGACATTGCTTCATAATGCGCACGGACTGACGCACTTCTTCAACGCGGACCATGAACCGGTCATAGCAATCGCCACGCGTGCCGACAGGAATGTCAAAATCCATTTTGGCATACACGTCATATGGCTGGCTCTTGCGGATATCCCATGGAATGCCCGCGCCACGGATCATTGGACCCGAAAAGCCCCATTTGATCGCGTCTTCCTTGGAGACAATCGCGATATCGACGTTACGCTGTTTGAAAATACGGTTGTCGACCACCAATGACATCGCATCTTCAAACAGACGCGGCATGCGATCATCAAGCCATTCGGCCATATCGGTCAAAAGCTTTAATGGCACATCCTGATGGACACCACCGGGGCGGAACCACGCCGCATGCATACGCGCGCCGCTCGCGCGTTCATAAAACGCCATGCAGTCTTCGCGGATTTCATAAAGCCACAACGGCGGCGTCATCGCGCCAACATCGATAATATGGTGCGCGATGTTCAGCGTATGGTTTTTGATACGCGTTAATTCGGCGAACAATACGCGCAAATATTGCGCGCGGATGGGCACTTCGAGGTCAAGTAGCTTTTCAACAGCCAGAACATAGCTATGCTCCATCGCCATCGGCGACGCATAATCCAAGCGATCAAAATAGGGCAAAGCCTGCAGATAGGTTTTATACTCGATTAGTTTTTCCGTACCGCGGTGCAACAGGCCGATATGCGGGTCTAGACGCTCAACGATTTCACCATCGAGTTCCATGAC
>CAZCXQ010000276.1:524-2616 GCA_964502655.1 uncultured Sphingorhabdus sp. | reverse complement strand
CAATGGCAGCCTGACGCGCGATTATTACCGTGTTGAGGACAATGAGGGGCGCCGTTTTTGGCTGTTCCGGCGCGGGCTTTATGATGAAATCGAACGGCCACTTTGGTATCTCCACGGCATTTTTGCATGAGCTATGCCGAGCTTGCCTGCACCAGCAGCTATTCTTTCTTGCGCGGCGCATCGCCGCCATCCGATTATGTGGCGGAGGGTATCCGGCGCGGGCTGACCGCCATCGGCATTGCTGATCGCAATACCGTTTCTGGCGTCGTGCGCGCGTGGAAGGCGTTGGGCGATGCGCCCGATGAAGCGCGTAGTGCATTGCTGGCGGCCAAGCGCGATGCTGGCGAGCCCGAACAACTGACCGAAGCCGAAAAGGCCGCCTGTGAACCGAATATCCGCTTTTTGGCGGGATCACGGCTGGTGTTTTCGGACGGTACGCCGGACATCATTGCCTATCCCGCCACGCGGCAGGGGTGGGGTAATCTCACCCGGTTGCTGACCGTCGGCAATATGCGCGCGACCAAAGGCAGCTGCATATTGAAGTTCGACGATTTGCGCGACCATCTGGGTGATTTGCTGCTCATCGTCATGCCATATGCGACCGCCGACGAGGAGGAGGCACATAAGAGCCCGCCTTTATATGCGTTCAAAGAAACCGCGAAGCCCATAGCAGCGCCATCGCATCTCAAGCTGGTGTCGACCGCGCCGCAGGATTGGGAAAGCGTGCTGCGCCGCCTTGCGCCTGTGCATGTGGGCAAGCTTTGGCTTGGCGTATCAACGCATCATAGGGGAAAGGATAAACGGCAGCTGGCACGTTATCGACAGGTCGCAAACGCCTTTGACGTGCCGCTGCTCGCGACCAACGATCCGCTTTACGCGACCCGCGATCAGCGGCCGCTCCACGATATTATCACGTGCATCCGCATGGGGACGACCATCCAGAAAGCGGGCTTTGCACTGGAGGCGAATGCCGAGCGGTATATCAAGTCCGCGGACGATATGGCGCAGTTATTCCATGCCTGCCCCGAAGCTGTGGCCGAAACCGAACGCTTTGCCGCACATATTCATTTCGACCTTAAACAGTTGAAATATGAATATCCGCACGAGCCGGTGCCGGGCGGTTGGACCCCCGACGACTGGCTGGCGCATCTGGTGTGGACGGCGGCGCACGAACGCTATGGGGCGGAGCTTCCGGAGAAAATCCGCAAGTCGATTGAAACCGAGCTTGCGTTTATCCGCACCGAAAAATTCGCTTATTATTTCCTCACCGTCCACGATCTGGTCAAATTTGCGCGTGATCAAAAGCCGCCGATTTTATGCCAAGGGCGCGGCTCGGCGGCGAACTCTACGGTGTGTTTTCTGCTCGGCGTGACGTCTGTCGATCCGCTTACAAATACGCTGTTATTCTCACGCTTCATTTCGTCCGACCGAAAAGAACCGCCCGATATCGACGTTGATTTCGAACATGAGCGGCGTGAAGAAGTCATTCAATATGTCTATCGGCGCTATGGCCGCCACCGGGCCGCGATTGCCGGAACGATCATCCATTACCGCCCGCGCAGCGCGGTGCGCGAAGTGGGAAAGGCTTTGGGCCTGACCGAGGATATCACCACGCGCATGGTCAGCACCGTCTGGGGCAGTTTTGGCAGCGGCCCTGATGAACGGCGGCTGGTTGAGGCGGGGTTTGATCCCGACAATCCCGAAATTGCCCGGCTGAAGGCGTTGTCGGAGCAGTTGATAAAATTTCCGCGCCATCTGTCGCAGCATGTCGGCGGGTTTATCCTGACCGAAAACAGGCTCGATGAAACCGTGCCCATTCACAATGGCGCGATGAAAGACCGCAATTTCATTGAGTGGGACAAAGACGATATCGACGCATTGGGGCTGATGAAGGTCGATGTGCTCGCGCTGGGTATGCTGACCTGCATACGCAAGGCCTATGACATGATGCGTGAACAGGGGATTGGCGATTATGATTTGAAGGTCGACATCGATTCCGACGACCCCAATGTCTATGACATGCTGTGCAGAGGTGAGAGCCTGGGCGTGTTTCAGGTCGAAAGCCGGGCGCAAATGAACATGCTGCCGCGTA
>CAZCXQ010000276.1:0-514 GCA_964502655.1 uncultured Sphingorhabdus sp. | reverse complement strand
AACCGCGCAGCCTATATGACCTCACGATTCAAGTCGCGATTGTCCGCCCCGGCCCCATTCAGGGCGATATGGTGCATCCTTATTTGCGGCGACGCAATGGGGAGGAAAAGGTCGAATATCCCTCTCCCGCCCCGCCATATCCGCCAGACGAACTGAAACATGTGCTGGGCAAAACATTGGGTGTGCCATTGTTTCAGGAGCAGGCGATGAACCTGGCCATCACCGCTGCCGAATTTAGCGAGGCCGATGCCAACCGTTTGCGCAAGGCGATGGCGACGTTTCGCAATGTCGGCGGGATGGAGCATTTCGAAACGATGATGGTCGAAGGCATGGTGCGGCGCGGCTATGAACGTGACTTTGCCCAGCGCTGCTTTGGCCAAATTCAGGGCTTCGGATCATATGGCTTTCCCGAAAGCCATGCGCTGTCTTTTGCGCGGCTGGTTTATGTGTCGTCGTGGATCAAACATTATCATGCGGCCATTTTCGCCGCCGCGTTTCTCTATTCGCAACCCAT
>CAZCXQ010000275.1:0-2638 GCA_964502655.1 uncultured Sphingorhabdus sp. | reverse complement strand
GGGGCGAAGCGGCGACCTTGTCCTTCTTTTCAAACCGGCAATATCGCAACCCGATGGTCGTGCGTATCGCTGGCTTGCCCTATCAAAAGGGCTTTGGTGGGCATTTCCATAATGACAACAGCATCGCTGTCCTCACCGACATTCCCGGTATCATTGTCGCATGTCCGTCCAACGCCGCCGACGCGCCCGCTATGCTGCGTGAATGCGTCCGGCTGGCGCATGAGGATGGCCGTGTTGTGATCTTCCTTGAACCTATCGCTCTGTATCACACAACGGACCTGCATGGCGCGGAGGATGGGGCGTGGTCTGCGGAATATACAGCGGCGACGGACGCGCGTGAAATCGTCTTTGGTGCGCTTGGGCAATTTGGCAACGGCACTGAACTTGCGATCATAACATATGGAAATGGTTATTATTTATCGCGTCAGGCTGCGCCCGAATTGGAAGCGTTGGGCATCACATTACGCATCATTGACCTGCGTTGGTTACATCCGTTGAATGCGGATGCAATTGTGGCTGCGGTGGCCGATTGTTCGAATATCCTGATTGTGGACGAAAGCCGCCGATCGGGAAGCTTGAGTGAAAAGCTGATGACCATATTGACGGAGGCTGGTCGCGGAAATGCGGTTAGCCGGATTACCGCCGAAGATTGCTTCATCCCGCTTGGGCCCGCGGCGGAGCTGGTGCTGCCAAGCAAGCAATCGATCGTAGACGCTGCCAAGGCAGCGGTCGCATGAAGAAGCGCGCATTGGTCGTTTGCCCGGGACGCGGCACCTATAACGCGTCGGAGCTTGGATATGTGCAGAAGCACCATGCGGCGCGCGCTGATGTGGTCGGCATTGTTGATGCGGTGCGTGCGGAAAAGGGCCAAGTGCCGGTATCGGCGCTCGATAAAGCCGAGAAATACGCGCCATCGGTGCATATGACCGGCGATAACGCATCTCCGCTGATTTACGCATCTGCCCTTGCGGATTTCGCGGCGATTGATCGTGAACGCTTCGATGTCGTTGCGGTGACGGGCAATTCAATGGGCTGGTATCTCGCGCTGGCCTGTGCGGGTATCGTCGATCTGGCGGCCGGAGCGCGGCTTGTGAACAATATGGGCCAGTTGATGCATGAACATGGCACCGGCGGGCAGATCGTATGGCCGATTGTTGATGCCGACTGGAACATTGATGATAAAAAAGTTAATTTTGCGAATGTTTTAATAGATGAAGCGCAGAATATTTCTGATATGTCCATATCGGTGTCGATACGGCTCGGCGGGATGGTGGTGTTCGCTGGCGACGAAGCCGGGCTGAAATGGCTCGCCGAAAAACTGCCGAAGGACGACCGCTTCCCATTGCGGTTGATGCACCATGCGGCTTTCCACAGTCCGTTGCTGCAGCATATCGTGCCAATGGCGCGCGCGCAAAATCCCGTGGCGGATTTCGGTCCCGGTAACATTCCGGCAATTGACGGGCAGGGCAAGATTTGGTCGCCGCATGCCTTTAGCCAAGACGCGATCTACGCCTACACGCTTGGCGCGCAATTGACCGAGACATATGATTTTAGCCGCGCAGTGCAGGTTGCGGCAGCAGAATTCGCGCCGGACGTGGTGATTGTTCTGGGGCCCGGAACGACCTTGGGCGCGCCAACGGCACAAGCGCTGATTGCATCGGGTTGGCGCGGCCTTTCCGGCAAAGCAGACTTTCAGGCACGGCAGCAGGACGAGCCCATATTGATTTCCATGGGTATGGACGAACAGCGCGCCTGGGCATCACGTTAAACGTTGCATACGAATAAGCGCTAGACGCTTGTGCCCTGCAGGATAAAGGGGGCACAATTGGTAAGGCGACCGACTGGTGCCTTGCATGGAGACGGACAGAATGAGCATGCACAGTTCCACCTTGCTGTTGTTTGGGGCCACGGGCGACCTTTCACGACGGATGCTGCTGCCATCCTTATATGCGCTGCATGCCGATGGCCTGATTAATCCTGACCTGCGTATTTTTGGCACGGCACGTAGCACACTTACCGATGATGCCTTTCGCGATATGGCACGCGCGGCATTGTGCGAATTTCTACCCGATGATCGCAAGGCCGAGGGGCTGATTGACGCCTTTCTGCAAAGGCTTTCCTACGTCACGCTGGATGCGTCCGATCCGCAAGGCTTTGCCGCGTTGGCGGACAAGATTGGGGACATATCAGGCGGATTGTCGATTTTCCTGTCCACCGCGCCATCTTTGTTTGAACCAACGATCAAGGGCCTGCATAATGCCGGCCTGTCGGGTGAGAATGTGCGTATTGGCTTGGAAAAGCCATTGGGCAATGATTTGGCGTCATCGCAGCACATTAACGACGCCGTGAACGCGGTTTTCCCGGAAACACGCACGTTCCGCATCGACCATTATCTGGGCAAGGAAACGGTCCAGAACCTGATGGCGCTTCGTTTTGCCAACATGCTGTTTGAGCCGCTGTGGAATGCCAATGCCATTGAGCATGTGCAGATTACCGTGAGCGAGACCGTCGGGCTTGAGGGGCGGGCCGGATTTTATGACGATACCGGCGCGCTGCGGGACATGGTGCAAAACCATATGCTGCAATTGCTCGCGCTGACGGCGATGGAGCCTCCAGCAAGTCTGGATGCCACCGCCAT
>CAZCXQ010000274.1:0-2642 GCA_964502655.1 uncultured Sphingorhabdus sp. | reverse complement strand
AAGCTATTGCCCATTCCGACATGGAAGGTGACAGCAAGGTGACGGCTGCGCAAGTGCGCGATATGCTTGGCCTGTCGGATCGCGGCGCAATCCGTCGGTTGTTTGGCCTGATATTGGCGGGCGACGCGCAAGGCATGCTGGCAGAAGCCCGCAGTCAATATAATCTGGGCGTAGAGCCGCTGGCGATGTTTGCCGGGCTTTTGTCCGAAGTTCACCGGCTGACGCTCGCAAAGGTTGGCGCACCGCGCGATGGCGCTTTGGATGCCGATGCTGCTGCATTGGTGGAAGAGCATGCGGATCGTCTGTCCTTTCCCGTCCTGCACCGTTTGTGGCAGCTGTTGCTGAAGGGGCAGGAAGAAGTCGCGCGCGCATCAGTGCCGCTCGACGCTGCGGACATGGCGCTGCTGCGCGTTATTCACGCCGCGACACTTCCCGATCCCGGTGAGTTGGCCAAGATGATTGGGCAGGGCAGCTTTGCAGCGCCACCGGCCTCTGCACCTACAGGGTTAGACATCCCACAGTCCGCGACAGTGCAGACGTTAATGCCGACCGATTTCCATGCACTTTTGGATCGTTTGGCGCGTGAGGGGTTTGTCAGTCTGGAGATGACCCTGCGCGATGTTGTCCGTTTGGTGGAATATGCGCCACCGGTATTGGCGTATCAGCTGGCCGGGCCAGTTGCGCCCGGTTTTGTTGCGGAACTGCGCGATGCTTTGGCGAAGGTGACCGGCACGCGCTGGGACGTTGAAGAACGCGCTGGCGAGGCCGCACCAAGTTTGTTGGAGCAAGAGCAAGCGAAGGCCGACGCTGAAAAGCGCATGATATTGGAGTCACCTCTGGTCAAAGCAGCATTCGCTGCGTTTCCGGAGGCGGAGCTGCTCGACAGCGACGCGCATGACATGAAATGGAGTAAGAGCGCATGAAAAGCATGGAAGACATGATCAAGGCAGCCCAAGAGGCCGCCCAAAACATTCAGCAGCAAATGGAACACGCGCAAGCAACGCTCGACAGCATTCATGTCGAAGGCCAGTCGGGCGGCGGTTTGGTGAAAGTCCGCGCAACGGCAAAAGGCCGGATTCTGAATGTGGCAATCGATGACAGCCTGATCGTTCCTGCTGATAAAACGATGCTGGAAGACCTCATTACCGCGGCATTTAATGACGCCCGTGAAAAAGCGGACGCCGCGAGCAATGCTGAAATGGGCAAAATGTCGAGCGGCCTGCCTTTGCCTGCCGGGTTCAAATTGCCGTTTTAACCCCGCCAACATCGGCACCATTTTCATGTAAACCCGTTTTTTCCCCAGCAAATTGCGCTTTTGGGGACCAGATGCATTGAAAGCATGCGCAGAGCGCTCATATTGAGTGGCAACGGGCGTGCCGCATTTTTGCGCGACCCCACTTGGAGTATCTATGGATCTGAACCTTCCTTTATTGCCACTGCGCGATATCGTTGTTTTCCCCGGTATGATTGTTCCCTTGTTTGTGGGTCGGGATAAGTCGGTGGTCGCGCTGGAAAAAGCGATGGCGGCGAACAAGGAAATTTTCCTCGTCGCGCAGCTTGATCCTGCCGAGGATGATCCCGGCAAAGATGATCTGTACGATATCGGCGTAACCGCAACGATTATGCAATTGCTGAAGCTGCCTGACGGTACCGTGCGGGTTCTGGTCGAAGGCAAGCAGCGCGCGCAGCTGCGCGATTTGGTTGAGCATGGCAGCGAATATGTCGAAGCGGCTGTGTCACTCGTTGTCGAACAAAATGCTGAAGGTCCGGAAGCCACCGCGCTGATGCGTTCGGTTGCCGACCAGTTTGAAAATTATTCGAAGCTCAACAAGAAAATGCCCGCCGAAACGGCGGTGCAGCTTTCGGAGATCGAAACGCCGTCGGCGCTTGCGGACGCCGTTGCCGCCAATATCCAGTTAAAGGTATCGGATAAGCAATCGCTTCTAATGGAAGCGAACCCGCTTCGCCGCCTTGAAATGGCGTTTGCCTTCATGGAAGGCGAATTGGGCGTATTGCAGGTCGAAAAGAAAATCCGTGGCCGCGTGAAGCGCCAAATGGAAAAGACGCAGCGCGAATATTATCTGAATGAACAGATGAAGGCCATCCAGCGCGAGCTGGGCAATGACGATGGCGAAGGCGGCGACGAAGCTGCCGAGCTTCAAAACAAGATCGACACGATGAAGCTGTCCAAGGAAGCACAGGCGAAAGCCAATGCCGAATTGAAAAAGCTGCGCGGCATGGCACCCATGTCCGCCGAAGCGACCGTCGTGCGCAATTATCTCGACACGCTTTTGGGCATACCATGGGGTAAGAAGTCCAAGCTGAAGCGCGATATCGCCAAGGCGCAGGAAGTTCTTGATGAGGACCATTTCGCTTTAGAAAAGGTCAAGGACCGCATTGTCGAATATCTTGCGGTACAGGCACGCACCAACAAGCTTAAAGGCCCAATTTTGTGCCTCGTCGGCCCTCCCGGCGTTGGCAAGACGTCGCTTGGCAAATCGATTGCCAAAGCAACGGGTCGTGAGTTTATCCGTCAGTCGCTTGGCGGCGTGCGTGATGAAGCAGAGATTCGTGGCCACCGCCGGACCTATATCGGTTCGATGCCCGGTAAGGTCGCGGCCAATTTGAAAAAAGCAGGCACG
>CAZCXQ010000273.1:0-2647 GCA_964502655.1 uncultured Sphingorhabdus sp. | reverse complement strand
CGATGAAGTTTTCGGATGCTCAAGCCAAGCCGGGCGACAGTGATGCAGGAACAGCGAGCGTGAACCTCACGCTGGATGCACAAGGCCAGGCCAAGCTCTGGATCACTGGCATTACCCAGAGCACCCACAAGGGAGACGCCAAGCTCCAGATCAGAAAGGATGGAGCCACTGGCGATGTGCTCGCCACGCAGCCAATGTCGGTGTTCTGGTTTGATGCGAAGATCACATTCCCAAGCCAATCAGCGGCATCTAAGATTGGTAATTTCTATGGGATTACAGACTCCCAATATGCATGGACCTTCGCAGGCGAGGCTACAATCAAGCCATCAGGTCTTGACTCAACAGCACCACAGATTGCCAATATGCGTCTGGGCTTTATCCAGAATGTCCAAACCACTCGAACGTGGCATGTTAACAATCCTTCGGTTCAAGCAGGAAGTGGCGCACCTTCGACTGTGACAGTAGCATCCACCCGTGTGGGAACAGTCACATGGCAAGGTTATGTGTTGGATCGAAGATCGCCGCAGTCCCGTATGCTGCGGGATCAAACGCCACTTTACGATGGGTATGAATCATTTGACTCCAGTGGCAAATCTTCCATTAACAACGACGATTCACCGTCGGCACCAACACGCGAACACAACAAGGCTGCACAAGCGGTTCAAGGCAATCAGACTTGGCCGGTGACGGTGGACTACCAATGGGAAAAGACAATCATTCAAGACGACTTCCTTCTCTGGCTTGGTGTTGCCGATGCTGACAACACTGGCTGGCTCCCCAATCCGCCTTCAGTCGTCCCGATTCGGCAAGTTGATTGGAAGTTCCACGCCGACAGCTCTGCCAGCGGCCTACAGCAGCCAACTGGCGGAACTCACAAAGCACCTGACACAGTGCCTGTAGTTACAGGTCAAACCGCTAATCAACGCGGGGCTAACCCTGCCAGCTACCAATGGCAAGATGGAAACCAGAACACCAACCTTCATCCTTGATCGTTATGAGAACATCAAATTACATCATCGCTCTTATCCTTATTTCCCTGCCGCTGATGGCTGCTGAAGCCAAGAAGCTCTCAGACCGTGTGCAGAATGGCGAACTGCAACATACATTCAGCGCTTCACGGGACGGGTGCAGAATAATTCAACAACTCATTGACCAATCGCTTCCCCCAGACCTGAACCTTGCGAGAATAGCCGAAGCCAAACAATCCTATCCGTCATATACGGTTTCCGATCCGAAATACCAACCCAAAAGTGAAACTGACACGGCTAAACAGCCGCAGATCACGAGTTTTAGACTTGTAGTGATCAAAAGCGCCGATGTGGCTGTTAAATTGCCGGCTAATGAGATCTGGAATGAAGTCGTTCCATACTATGGATGGCATATGCCGCACTACACCGCATACCAAGGCCTGACCGAAGCTGGCTTTGATCCTTTTGCCCATGAAGGAGAAGTTGCGTTCCGATTTGATGCGTCAAAGAACGGCAGAGCACAGTTCGCTGACTTGCTGATCGTTCCTGATGGATGGGGGTTGCAGATAGCATCGGCCACCGCTTGGCGGCTGGAGAACAAACAGGTCTTTGAGAGTCCTATGCTAACCAAAGAGCAGATTGCCCAGCTTCGGGCCACCACTCAGTCAGACAATCCCCTCGTCAAGAAGATGGCCGCGAGTTTGCTGATGCGTCATAGCGCGGTTACTGCTGAGGAAATGAAAGCTTGGCTACGCTCAGAGCCATCACTGGTTGATGCTGCGGTGGCCGTGCAACTTGTGCTCACGCGAGACGCGAAAAGCAATGTCGTCACCTCTCCTGCCTGGATGATGGCAGAAGGGGAACGAATCTGGGGAGGCGCTTTAATTGCAGCAACACTACAGTTTGCACAGAATGAGGCTGCTGTGACTTCCATGATGCATTACCACGCCAAGCTGCGCGGCTCGCAGGGAATACAGTCCGACGAAATAAACGCCTTGAAGGAGTCCGCCAAGAGTCAGATTGGCTATGACACCATCGAGGCAATCGGAGCAGAGTTGATCAAGACCAATGCACTCCGCAATTACCCAATGTTTAGTGCGGCCAACCGAATATTGAGTGCCACAAACATCATTGACCGTGCATCATTGTTCTTTGAAGCGAATGCTTCTAACAAGTAGCTCCTGCCTGCGATGCTGCTTGCCCACCGCTGCCGGAGCCTGATCTGGGCAGTCATCACCAAGGCCGATGACTTGTCACTCAGCAGGCAACCGGCCTCCCGCAAATCCAGCGGTTCACAAAGCTCGCGAATATATGCCTTACCTTCGCCAAAATACTTCACCCGTTCCCGCCACAGCGGCTGGGGGACGTGCAGGTTTCGCGTTATCGCAGGCACCAGGAGAGCTGAGGATATTCAGTCGAAGTGCTCCTGCTTGGCGATCCGCATAGAGGAGGCAACGGCTCGCGAGCACCTGGAACAGGATGAGGCAAGAAATCAGTGCACCCATCCCGCGCCAGCAGCGCTGACGCAGGCCTTTGTGCTGGTCAAATGGGAAACAGCCATGTCCAGAACGTTTGGAGACACTCCGGCGGGACCGAATACGGTTACAGTCTTGGGGAGCATGAACTGCGGATTAAGGAAGGGCAGATGATCTCCAGCCAGGCGAGCGCGAACTTTCCGC
>CAZCXQ010000272.1:0-2669 GCA_964502655.1 uncultured Sphingorhabdus sp. | reverse complement strand
GTGTGAAGATGATGTAGGGGCATTTCGCGCGGATCGCGGCCTTTACAGCGTCAATGAATGCCTCACCGACCGCCATGCCCATGGAACCGCCCATGAAGGCGAAATCCTGAACACTGACCACGACAGGCTGGCCGTTGATTTCGCCACGTGCGCTCATCATCGCGTCTTGCTCACCTGTTGCGAGGCGGGCGGCTTTGATGCGGTCGATATATCTCTTGGTATCTTTGAACTTCAACGGGTCTTCGCCGACAACGGGTGGCTTAAGCACATCGTAGCTGTCGTCATCAAACAAAGCGGCAAAGCGTTCCGCGGGGCCAATGCGTCCGTGATGGTCACATTTCGGGCAGACAGACTGGTTTTCCTCAAATTCCTTGAGGAAGATCATTGCCTGACAGCCCTTACACTTGTGCCAGAGTGTTTCCGCCGTTTCGCGCTTGGCGATGAAGGGAATGGCGTTGCGAACGCGAGTGACCCAGTTCATGTTTTCTGTCCCTGTAAAATACGCAGTGTAAAATATACCGTAGTGCTGAGCCTGTCGAAGCACGCTTCCCAGGCAAAAGCTACACCCGAGAGGCGCCCATCGACGGACGCAGTCGCTGGGCGACTGCTGCTCAGGGCTACGGTTTTGTAATCAGCCACGCGCCGAAATGATAGCCGATTTCAACGAAGCGACATAATCGCGGACGGGACCAGCGGCGTTGACGCCATGTGTGGCGACGAGTTCGACGATTGCGGAACCAACAACAACGCCATCGGCAACGCGCGCGATGTTGGCGGCTTGTTCGGGTGTGCGGACGCCAAAGCCAACCGCGATGGGCAGATCGGTATGGGTCTTTAGCCGCGCCACAGCCTCATCAATGCTGGTCTGCGCCGCGACTTGCAGGCCGGTGATACCGGCGACCGAGACATAATATAGGAAGCCCGATGCGCCATTCAGGACGGCGGGCAAGCGGGTGGTGTCTGTGGTGGGCGTTGCGAGACGAATGAGGTCAATGCCCGTGCTGCGCAAGGCAGGGCCAAGCTCAGGGTCTTCCTCTGGCGGAATGTCGACGCAGATGACGCCATCAACGCCCGCTTTGTTACATTCGGACGCAAACCAGTCACCGCCACGGATCGTCATCGGGTTGGCGTAACCCATCAGCACCAAGGGCGTGTCTGGATGGCGTTTGCGGAAGGCTGAGGCGAGGGCGAAGATATCCGCCGTTGTCGTGCCAGCGTTCAGGCTGCGGATGTTCGCCTCTTGAATGGCGGGGCCATCGGCCATTGGGTCCGTAAACGGCATGCCAAGTTCAATGACATCCGCGCCACCCGCGACGAGCGCATCGAGATTGGCTGCGGTGTCACCGTCACCCGCAGTGATGAAGGCGACGAGCGCTGGGTGGGCTTTGGCAAAGGCGGTGGAGAGGCGGGTCATGCAGCCAACCCCTCGTCATCCTGAACTTGTTTCAGGATAACATGCGACCGTTGTGCGCTATCCTGAAACAAGTTCAGGATGACGAAAGTCGAGCCGTTCATATCGAAGTCCCCAAAGCCTCAGCGACGGTGAAAATATCCTTGTCACCACGACCGCAGAGGTTGGCGAGGATGATCTGGTCACGGTCCATCTTCTTCGCTTCGCGCTCAACCGCTGCAATGGCGTGGGCAGGCTCCAGCGCGGGGATGATGCCTTCGGTGCGGCAAAGCAGCTGAAACGCGGCAAGCGCTTCGGTGTCGGTCACGCTGTCATAGCGCACACGGCCAATTTCCTTGAGCCAGCTATGCTCTGGACCAATGCCGGGATAATCGAGGCCAGCCGAAATCGAATGCGCTTCGGCGATTTGGCCATCCTCATCCTGCAACAAATAGGTCTTGTTGCCGTGCAAGATGCCGGGGCGGCCGCCCGCAAGGCTCGCGGCATGTTCGGCGTCAAGACCATGACCCGCCGCTTCAATGCCAAGCATTTGAACGTCTTTGTCGTCCAAAAACGGATGGAACAGGCCAATGGCGTTTGATCCGCCGCCAATGGCTGCAACCAACAAATCGGGGAGGCGGTTGATGCGGCTCAGCATCTGCGCGCGCGCTTCCTTGCCGATGACGCTTTGGAAATCGCGCACCAATTCGGGATAGGGATGCGGGCCAGCGGCCGTGCCAATGATGTAGAATGTGTCGTGGACATTGGCGACCCAATCGCGCAGCGCTTCGTTCATCGCGTCTTTCAACGTGCCAGCGCCGCTTGTGACGGGAATAACCTCCGCGCCCAGTAAGCGCATGCGGAACACATTGGGCTGCTGCCGTTCAATGTCCTTTGCGCCCATATAGATGAAGCAGGGCAGGCCAAAGCGCGCGCAGACGGTTGCCGTTGCAACGCCATGCTGGCCAGCGCCGGTTTCGGCGATAATCCGCGTCTTACCCATACGGATGGCGAGCAATATCTGGCCAATGCAATTGTTGATCTTGTGTGCGCCGGTGTGGTTCAGCTCGTCGCGCTTGAACCAGATTTGCGCGCCTTTGCCTGCGGGTGCGTTTTTACGGACTTCCTCGGTCAGGCGCTCGGCATAATAAAGCGGCGACGGACGACCGACATAATGCTCCAGCAAATCATCGAATTGCGCAGCAAAGGCCGGGTCCTGTTTTGCGTCGCGATATTCGCGTTCCAAGTCGAGCACGAGCGGCATAAGCGTTTCGGCGAC
>CAZCXQ010000271.1:0-2681 GCA_964502655.1 uncultured Sphingorhabdus sp. | reverse complement strand
CGACAGCATGGCGGTTCGCGTCAATGCCGTTCAAAGTCGGCAAATCTCCACCTTCGCCCGCCGCAACATTTTGCAGGACAATACCATTGGCATCGATCAGCGAATATTTGCCGTTGCGTTGCCAAATCGCCGCCGGCGTGCGTTCGACGATTTCAACCGCAAGCGTATCGGGCAAACGGCGCGCCACGCGAGCGTCTTTGATCCAGCCATATTTCAGTAAGTCTGCGCGGACCTTGTCGATGTCGACCAACGGCATCGCACGGTCTTTTTCGGCAAGGACAAGTTGATAGACCCGAACTTGGTCCACCCGCTCCATGCCGGTGACTTCAACCCGCTGCACCTGAAAGCCGGCCTTTGCGGCGAGCGCGGCATATTGTTGATACGCCGCGGCGGTAACGCCGGCATATTGGGCAATAGCAAATAGCAGCACCGCAAGCGCGGTTACAAAAATCCATGTGAGTGCGCGCTGCACATCGTCTTCCGAAATCGGCAGGACACGCATGATCCGGTCAACCCAGGATGTTTGCAGCACTTTCTTGCGCGGGTTCGGCGAAGCGGCCTTGCGCTTTGCAGCGGGTTTTCGGGCAGCGGCCGCCATTATGCCAACGCCTCTTTCACGATCATGTCGACCAATTGTTCATAGCTGATACCAACATGCCGCGCCTGTTCGGGCACGAGGCTAAGCGGCGTCATTCCCGGCTGCGTGTTGGTTTCCAGCACGAACACGCCGTTTTTGCCCAATTCATCGTCCCAACGGAAATCGGTGCGCGATGCGCCTTTGCAGCCCAGCAACCGGTGCGCATCCAATGCGACATCCAACATATATTGCGCAATATCCTCGGGGATTTCGGCCGGACAAATATGCTCGGTCAGGCCGTCGGTATATTTGGCATCAAAATCGTAAAATCCGCTCTTTGGCTTTAACTCGGTAACGCACAGCGCCTTATTACCCAGAACCGCCACCGTCAGTTCGCGGCCCTTGATAAAGGGTTCGGCCAGCAATGTTGCAAATTCCTGCCAAGGCCCCTTGGCATCGCGGGAGATGGGGTTTCCGTAATTGCTGTTTTCGGTGACAATCGCCACGCCAACCGAGCTGCCTTCATTGACGGGTTTCAGCACATAAGGCCGCGGCAATGGGTCGGCGGCAAACAGGCTTTCGCTATCCACCATCGTGCCCTTTGGCATCGGAATGCCAGCGGGCACCAGCCGCTGCTTCGTCAATTCCTTGTCGATGGCAATCACCGACGTCACCATACCGCTATGGGTATATTTAATGCCCATCAGGTCGAGCATGCCCTGCACCGATCCATCTTCACCCGGAACACCGTGCAGCGCGTTAAACACAACATCGGGGCGAAGCGCGGCCAAAACCTGCGCAACATTGCGGTCCATGTCGACACGGCTGACCTTATAGCCCACTTTCTCAAGCGCATCGGCCACGCCATTGCCGCTCATCAGCGAGACGGGCCGTTCGTTTGACCAGCCACCCATCAATACCGCTACGTGGATTTGCTCGCTCATTTTGTTTCACCCACGCGTTGTATTTCCCAATGCAGGTCAATGCCTGACTTTGCCTTTACACGCTGGCGAACTTCATCGCCCAACGCCTCAATATCGGCGCTTGTCGCATCGCCTGTGTTAATCAAAAAATTGGTATGCTTTTCCGAAACCTGCGCGCCGCCGATTTGCAATCCGCGGCATCCGGCTTCGTCAACCAGCTGCCATGCTTTATGTCCATCCGGATTTTTGAATGTCGATCCACCCGTTTTTGAACGCAGCGGCTGCGATGCTTCGCGCGCGGCGCTGATCCGGTCCATCTCGGCCTGAATGGCGTCTGCGGCGCCCGGCACACCGCGAAAGCGCGCACCGACCACAATTGCGCCATCGGGAAGCTGTGAATGGCGATAGCTATAATGCAGCTCATCAACCGACAAGGTCGCAAGCGCGCCATCGCGCATCACGACATCGCAATCGACCAAAATATCCTTCACCTCACCGCCATATGCCCCGCCATTCATGCGGACAAAGCCGCCGACTGTGCCGGGAATGGACCGCAGAAATTCAAGCCCCGAAATGCCTTTGTCGCGCGCGGTGGACGACACCAATATGCCCGACGCCCCGGCCCCGCAATTCAGCGTGACGGCGTCAACGGATGTTACTTTGGCAAAGGCTTTGCCAAGGCGAACGACAACGCCTTTTACGCCGCCATCACGCACGATCAGGTTGGAGCCAAGGCCAAGCGCCATGACGGGTACCGCTGGATCAAGCTGACGCAAAAATTCTTGCAGGTCGTTGATGTCTTTGGGTTCGAAAAGATATTGCGCGCTGCCGCCCGATTTGAACCACACCAATGGCGCAAGCGGCGCGTCGACCGTCAACTTGCCTTCAACCTTTGGAAGGATGTTCACGCTCATGCACGGGCTGCCTTAATGGCGTCCGCAAGTCCCGCTGCCCATTTGGTGATGTCGCCCGCGCCAAGGCAGACAACCATGTCATTTTCCTGCACCGTTTCTGCAAGCTTCACTGCAAGCGCCTGCGCATCCGCGATGGTCGCCGCCGAACGGTGCCCGCGCGCCTTTATGCCGTTCACGAGCGCTTCGGAATCAATACCCTCAATGGGCGCTTCGCCTGCGGCGTAGACGGGGGAAATGAATACCATGTCGGCGTCATTAAACGCCTGT
>CAZCXQ010000270.1:0-2719 GCA_964502655.1 uncultured Sphingorhabdus sp. | reverse complement strand
CCCCAGTGGTCTAGCTCATCAAAACGACATGAAAAGTCTTTTCTACAGAGCATGAAGGGGACGCAGGCAGTTTATCTCCCTGCTTCTTATTGGCAGAGCACCACGTCCCAGGGCGGCAAAAGATGCTTCTTGTTTGAGGGATGCGAAGAAGGAACGGCCCGGTTGGCAACGGTGATCAAGTTTGGATCAAGCCAAGAGGTGTCCGCGCCGGGGCCTTGGATGAAAATCATGGATGTCAGGCGCATGTTCGAGCGTGCGAAGGTTGCCGCTCCTTATGCCGAACCTGACAACATTCCTGATGCATGGGTGACAGGTGATGATCCCGATCCCGTGCTAACCCATACCGATGATCCTTGGGGCTTCCCTCCAGATCGAGACCCCGAAGAAACCAAGCAATACATCGTTCACGTTCATGGCTGGCGCATGGAGTATGCAGAAACCCAGACTTGGGCGCAGACAACCTATAAGCGGCTGTGGCATCATGGCTTCAAGGGCAGGTTTGCCGCTTTCCGCTGGCCCACATTTAGTGCGGAAACTGATCTCATGGCCGAGCTAAATCCGATCAATGGACGCCTGACCTACAACGACAGTGAATATCGAGCTTGGTTGTCTGGCAATGCTCTAGCAGGCTATGTGAACTCGCTGCCGTCTGGCTATACCAAAAACGTGATGGCGCACAGCATGGGCAACGTGGTGGCTGGCTCCGCCTTCCGCGCAGGCATGTCTGGTGTGTCGCGTTATGCGATGTTCAATGCAGCGATGGCACACATGGCTTACGGAACGACCCAGCGCGAATACCCAACTCGTGCGACTCCTGACACAGCTTCGGATGTGGAAACCAATAGCCTTGGACTGCACAACAAGTTCAACCCGATGGCCACGACGGCCATCAACTTCTATCTGACTCAGGATTTTGCGATGGGAGCTTGGCAGTTCAACCATGCTCAGAACAAACCAGAAAATCTACCAACCTTCTTCACAGGTCGATACTGGTCCTACTTCCCCAACTTCCCGCACAACGTCTATGGGGCCACGCTCACCTATCCGTCTGGACTGGACGGAATCGGACAGAAGATGTGGTATAACATCACCACAGGGAACGCCAGCGGTGCAGGCAACCTCAGCTTAACGGGAGGAAGGCAAGTAACGAAGATACCCGAATCAATGGCCTATGTGGCGCAATCGCGATCAAAGCCAGCAGGCAACACAAACTTCACCGCAGGTAGCGTCCAGTTTTCCGAAAGCATGAACGATTACGGGTTCGGTGAAGAACATAGCGCCGAGTGGGTTTATTCGGTTCAGAAAAGCTTTGAGTGTTAC
The DNA here is from genome assembly GCA_964502655.1 of uncultured Sphingorhabdus sp. Lineage (GTDB taxonomy): Bacteria > Pseudomonadota > Alphaproteobacteria > Sphingomonadales > Sphingomonadaceae > Sphingorhabdus_B. The sequence continues at coordinate 1,399 of CAZCXQ010000270.1, read as the reverse complement.
ACGAGACTACTAAGGCAGTTCGGCATCGACACACATCCAAACTGATTGCCATGAAACGTCTCTCCGCCATCATCGCTGCTGTTCTCGTCCTTTGCATTTGCTGGTGGCTGTTCGCGCCAAGCAGCGAGCCGCTTCCTGCCGGAAATAATGCGAAAAACAAAGGGGGAAAAGCAGTCTCCGAGGTTGTTGCCAATGCGCCTAACGCCGGAGCATCCGCACCTGCCAGCAGTCCTCCAGGCACCAAGCAAAGCTTTGCCGAGCGGATGCTGAATGCGTTTGCGACACCCATCACGTTCTATGGCCGTGTCCTTGATCAAAATGGAGCGCCTGTTGTTGGGGCAAACGTCCGAGGCTCTGCATCAGTCTCTATGGGTGGTAACTCAACAAAGGTCACGACGACCACCGATGCTTCCGGCAACTTCACGCTCAGCTCAAAAGGCATGAGCTTTTTTGTAACGGTGGACAAGCCTGGCTATTACCACATCTACCCCGACAAAATGCCGGGATTGGTGTCTGAAAACGGCTTCGACTATGCCGAAGACTTGGGAAGAGGAGTCCACAAACCAGATGCATCCAAGCCCGTCATCCTGCACTTGTTCAAACCTGGGACGATTGAGCCGTTGACCCGACTTAAATCCACATCGCGTCGTTTGAGCCGAACCGGTGAAGCTGCCGAGGTTGCCCTGGATGCAGGAGCACACCGCATCTCTCTTGCGTGCAAAACTGAGGACAAGATGACACCAGACGGCAGATACTCGTGGAGGTTTGAAGTCAAAGTAGTCAACGGTGGGTTGCAGCCTTCGGGAGAAGTCTTCCAGTTTGAAGCACCTGCCAGTGGCTACAAGGAGAGTGATGTCATCGACATGAACGACTCGTTGCCACGTCCGCAGTGGTCTGATTCGGTTCGCCGTTCATACTTCGTGCGTTTTGATGACAATACCTTTGCTCGCATAAAAGTCGAAATGATAGCCTTTGGTGACTACTTCACAGTTATCGAAGGCTACTACAATCCCAAGCCTGGCTCACGAAACCTCGAAGCTGATCCTTCGCAGCGCTGAGGAACTCCAGCGCTTCGCAAAGCTCGCGGCTCCGCGCATTGCCAGCCACCGACAAGCTCCGCGCCACTCCTACCCCCACCGCAAGGAACAGTGCGGCTTTCCGTAACGCCGCAGCTCCGCACCCGTTGAACAAGCCGCGTCGAGTGCGTTCGCCAAAGGCTCACGGCTCCGCACCCGATGCGGTAACTACGGAAAACGGGGTCAGTGTGGAATGGCACTGAATTAAGCCCCATTTGGGACGAAACCCAGCATGGTTTCCGTGTGTCTTTACGTTGATGGTCCATGGCAGCGCAGACAAAGTTTTTCCCCGCGTTTCATCGGCAGCTTTTCGGGCGTCCGCC
>CAZCXQ010000269.1:0-2751 GCA_964502655.1 uncultured Sphingorhabdus sp. | reverse complement strand
GCCGACAAAACGGTATGTTCGGCCTGATCGCCAAAATGGTTCATAAGACGAACCGTGCGCGATTGCTGCCCGCCAAGGTTAAAGCTGCTATGCAAATGGAGGATGCGGACCGCCGCCATACTTGCCTTTCCTTCTCGCACCGCCCAGATGCTTTGAATGATTATCGAACCTATGCACTCTCCCTACCGCCCTGATCCGCAAATCGCCAGTCTGGGCGAAAAAATTGGTGATCCCGTGCGCGCGGCCAACTTTCCCCAGACGACATTGCGTTTTCGCAACGACCGTTGGGCGGCGACTGTTGGGCTGGATGGATATGACGATGCGGCGTGGGTGCGCCATTTCGGGCGTTTTGAACCGCTCCCCGACAACATGCCCGAACCTTTGGCGCTTAGGTATCACGGCCACCAGTTCCGTGTGTACAATCCGGAGATTGGCGATGGGCGCGGATTTCTGTTCGCGCAGCTGCGTGATGGCCATGACCGGCTGTTGGACCTTGGGACCAAGGGGTCTGGCACCACCCCGTACAGCCGGCGCGGCGACGGAAGGCTGACGCTGAAAGGTGGCGTGCGCGAGATATTGGCGACCGAAATGTTGGAGGCGCTTGGGGTCAACACCTCCAAAACATTCTCGCTGATCGAAACCGGCGAAGAATTGATCCGCGGGGATGAGCCTTCACCCACCAGATCCGCCGTCATGGTGCGGCTCAGCCATAGCCATATACGTTTCGGAACGTTCCAACGCATCGCGGCGGAAGGCAATGAAGCGCTGATGCACAAGCTCATCCATTATTGCCTCGAACATCTTTACGGCGTCGAAGTTTCCGACAACCCCGCAGCACAGTTGTTGGGGTTAGCGGTTGATCGCGTGGCCGACCTTGCCGGTTCCTATATGGTCGCAGGCTTCGTCCACGGCGTCCTTAACACCGACAATATGAACATCACGGGCGAAAGCTTTGACTATGGCCCATGGCGTTTCACCGAAAAATGGGACCCAAGCTTTACGGCCGCCTATTTCGACCAATCCGGACTTTATGCGTTCGGCCGACAAGCCGAAGCATTGCATTGGAACCTTGGCCAACTCGCGGTGGCATTGCGCTTGGTGTCGGACGCACCGCCGCTGATTGCCGCACTGGAACGCTTTCCCGACCTCTATCAACAATCGGTCATTCGCCGATTTTTGTGGCGACTGGGCGTTGTGCCGAAGGGCGAAGACGAGGATAAGCGCCTTGTCGAAGCCGCCGAACGCGCGATGGTCCGTGATCAAATTCCCATCGCCGCATTTTTCCATGGCTACAGAGGTGGAAGGACAGGCGCATTCGCATCCAAGGGGGCAGACCAAGCCGTATTTGAAGGCATCTTGGGCGGTTATGCGCCAGTGAACGCATCGGACGATTATTGGGCAAGCAACCCCGTCTGCGCGATGTTGATCGATGAGGTCGAGATGATTTGGGATGCCATTGCCCAAAAGGATGACTGGCAGCCTTTATATCAAAAACTGGCGCATATTCAGGACTTGGGGGAAGCTTTGAAGCATGAAGGCTGACAATTGAAAAAGTCTGCGGACTTGATTGCGCGAAACGGGCAAGCTGCTGTGGCGAGTGAACGTACCGCTTAAAAATTGGCACCGATAAAGTTCTTCTAACCCATGGCCAACTAATCCTGTTTTGAAGCTTGGACGGCGGCCGTCCATTTTGGCGTCATGGAAAAAGCACGAGTCTATTTGGTGGGCGCTGGCCCCGGTGATCCCGACCTGCTGACGGTGAAAGCTGCGCGGCTGATCGCGTCGGCCGACGTTGTTGTGCATGATGGCCTTGTCGACGCCGCGATTATGGCGCTGATTAGCCCGTTCGCACGCCTGATTTCAGTCGCAAAAAGCCGGTCGCGCCATTCTGTGCCGCAGGACGGCATTAACGACATTCTGGTGCGTGAGGCGCAGATTGGCCGGATCGTTGTCCGGTTAAAGGGTGGCGATCCGTTCATTTTTGGACGTGGTGGCGAAGAAGCCGAAGCCTGCCGTGATGCCGGAATAGATGTTGAGGTTGTGCCCGGCATCTCTGCGGCCATGGGCGGCGCTGCGGCGACAATGCTGCCACTCACCCACCGCGATGCCTCCAGCGCCGTCACCTTCGTTGCTGGCCAGTGCAAGGGGCTGACCGACCAGAATTGGGCTGGCCTTGCCGGTAAAGGTCGCACGCTCGTCATTTACATGGGCGTTGCGACCGCTGCGGATATTACCGAAAAGCTGATTTCCGACGGCCTGTCACCCGATACGCCCGTTGCGTTGCTCGAACGCGCGACGCGGCCCGATGCGCGCGCGATGCAAACGATCCTCACCGATTTGGGCGACATGATTAAACGCGAGGGCGTCCAATCGCCCGCGATCATCGTTGTCGGCGACGTTGTCCTCAAATCCGATGCCGAAAACCGGCTCAAACATTTTGCCAAACAGGCGGAGAAAATTGCGTGAAGTTACTGACTGGAAATGAATTGCGCTCTGGCGCTGTGACCTGGTGGACGGGCAACGGCTGGTCGCTCCATGTTGAAGATGCGGTTGATGTCGGTGAACATGGCGAAGCTGTTCTGCATGCCGAGGAAGGCGCGCGCCGTGTGAACGCGCCCTACATCATCGACGCGGTTGCAACACCCCAAGGGCCACGCCCCGCGCATATCAAGGATAGGGTCCGTGAGCTTGGGCCAACGGTGCGGCCAGACCTTACACTAAAACCCGCTGACCCAGCGGCAGGCGACTGGA
>CAZCXQ010000268.1:0-2805 GCA_964502655.1 uncultured Sphingorhabdus sp. | reverse complement strand
ACCGTCAACGTCCGGTTGTTCGACGAAGACCTGATCTACATCATGAACCACGCCGAGGATAAGGTGTTGATGTATGATGCCATGTTCCAGCCAATTATCGACCGGATAAAGCCGCATCTGAAGACTGTTGAACATTATATCGTGTTTGACCGCGACGACAGCTATGGCGCTTTGATCAACGGCCAAGACGGCAATTATGAATGGGCGACCGGCGACGAGCGTGACCCATGTATGCTCTGTTATACCAGTGGTACGACAGGTAATCCCAAAGGCGTGTTGTATCAGCACCGATCCACGATGCTGCACGCAATGGCGGAAATCGCGCCGAGCATATTCGATCTCAGCCCACAGGCAGCATTGTTGCCCATCGTGCCGATGTTCCATGCGGCGAGCTGGGGTTTGCCATTTGCGGGAGCCGCAGCTGGCGTTAAATTCGTCTTTTCCACCACCAATGATGCCGCGACGTTGCACGGGCTGATGCTGACGGAAGGCGTCACACATAGCGCGGGTGTGCCGACCGTTTGGCTCGCCATGTTTGCGCATTTGGATGCAGAGGCTGCCGCTGGGCGCGATGCGTCGCTCGGCAAATTGCGTCTTGTCACCATCGGCGGTTCCGCTGCGCCGCGCGCGATGATTGAACGCCTCATGAAGGCAAATGTCCGCGTATCGCACGCATGGGGCATGACCGAAACGTCACCGATTGGCACGATGGGCGCGCCCACACCCAATTGGGACGAGTTGACGCTTGATGAGCAGATAGACGTTGTGTGTAAGCAGGGCCGAACGCCATTTGGTGTCGAACTGCGTGTCATTGACAAGGACGGCAATGTCGCCCCGCGGGATGGTGTGACATCGGGCGCGCTTCAGATACGCGGACCGTGGGTCATCAAGCGTTATTTTAAGGCTGACGCTGACACGGTCGATGCCGACCAGTGGTTTGATACCGGCGACGTTTCCGTTCTGCATCCCGATGGCACGATGCAGATCACTGACCGCGTGAAGGATGTTATCAAGTCGGGCGGCGAATGGATTAGCTCGGTTGAGTTGGAAAATATCGCCGTTGGTTGTCCCGGAATTGCGGAAGCCGGCGCGATTGGCGTTCCGCATCCCAAATGGGATGAACGCCCCGTGCTGATTGCCGTAAAGAAACCCGGCGCTGAGGTCGATGAAGCCACGGTAAAAGCATATCTCGCCGAACGGATCGTGAAATGGTGGATGCCAGACCGGGTACTGTTCGTTGACGAGCTTCCACACACCGGCACCGGCAAGATCCAAAAGGTCGCGCTGCGTCAGCAGTTCAAGGATTTCGTTCTAGAGGATTGACCCCCAAAAATTCTGGGCAGCCGAGTAGCTGAGATTTTCAAAACAGGCTCAGCTGCCCATTCATATTTGGCGGCACGAACAGGTCGGTTCGGACATTCCATTTGGAACCGTCCAAGCCATGTTTCTTTCGCGCAATTTGCATACGGCTGCGGATCAGCTCGGCCCAGGGACCATGGCCCTTCATCCGTGAGAAAAATTCGGCATCATTGTCTTTTCCGCCGCGCATGTCGCGAATGATATTCATAACCTTCGCCGCGCGGTCGGGGAAATGAATATCAAGCCAGTCGCGGAACAAAGGCGCGACTTCATGCGGAAGGCGGATGGGTATCGAACTGATGCTCGTTGCGCCATATTCCGCAGCGGCGGCGGCAATTGCCTCAATCTCATGATCGGTTACCGCCGGAATAATCGGCGCGATATTCACATGCACATAAATACCCGCGTCTGAAAGTTTGCGCACCGCCGCAAGCCGGGTCATTGGCGATGACGCCCTGGGTTCCAATGTCCGCGCGAGTTTTGCATCGAGCGAAGTAACCGATATTGCGACGCCCGTCAGTTGTTTTGATGCCAGTTGGCTTAACAGGTCGATATCATCAACTACGCGCGCGGATTTTGTTGTGACGACAATGGGGTGTGATGTTTCGACCATCAGCGCCAAGATCGATCGCGTAATGCGATATGTCCGCTCAATCGGCTGATACGGGTCGGTATTGGTTCCGATCGCGATAGGCGCTGGCCGGTATCCCGGCTTGGCGATTGTTTTGCGCAAGATATCCGCTGCGTTTGGCTTGGCAAAAAGACGGCTTTCGAAATCCAGCCCCGGCGACAGGTCATGATAGGCGTGCGTTGGCCTTGCAAAACAATAGACACAGCCATGCTCGCACCCGCGATATGCATTTACCGACCGGTCAAAAGGGATGTCTGGAGAATTGTTGAACGAGAGTATGGATTTGGCGAGCTCTTCGGTCACCGTCGTCTTAAGCGCTGGCTTTCCGCCATCTAACGCTTCGCGCGCGTCCAGCCAGTCTCCGTCGGCAACACGGCTGTTCAGGTTAAATCGCGTTGGCACCGCGTTTGTGGGCGCCCCGCGTCCCTTAACAACATTGCGTTCGACTGCATTCTCCATAGGCAAATCATGCCACAAGAATGAGAACATATAAAGAACAAATATGCGCTCAGGCGAGTAGCCGCATGAACCGTGCTATTCTCCGCATTTACCTTTCGGACAGGCGCGGCATCAGTTCGACAAAATTGCAGGGGCGGTGCCGGTTATCGAGTTGATGCACCAAAATCTGGTCCCATCCATCCTTCACCGCGCCGTTTGATCCGGGCAGGGCAAAGATATATGTGCCGCGTGCCAGCACCGCGCAGGCGCGTGACTGTATGGTCGATGTGCCTATGCTGGCGAAGCTTAGCCAACGAAATAGCTCGCCAAACCCTGGAATATCCTTGGTCTTGACGCGATCCAGTGCCTCCGGCGTC
>CAZCXQ010000267.1:2083-2817 GCA_964502655.1 uncultured Sphingorhabdus sp. | reverse complement strand
TGGCGATTTTGTTCGACGATGTCTTGCGGGCCATTTAATGCAGCGCACGCCGCCGCCTGAATAGGCGTAAATGCGCCATAATCGAGGTAACTTTTAACGCGCGTCATCGCCGCAATCAGTTCGCGATTGCCCACGGCAAAGCCGATACGCCATCCTGCCATCGAATAGGTTTTGGACAATGAGGTGAATTCAACGGCCACATCTTTGCCGCCCTTCACTTGCAAAATGGACGGGGTCGGGTTGCCGTCAAAATAGAGTTCTGAATAAGCAAGGTCGGACAATATCCAGACCTTGTTCTCTTTCGCCCAAGCAACAAGCCGTTCATAAAACGCCAGATCGACGGTTTCTGCAGTCGGGTTGGACGGATAGTTGACCACCAATATCGACGGCCGCGGGACTGTGAACGCCATTGCGCGCTCCAGCGACCGGAAATAATTTTCATCGGGCGTCGTGGGTACCGACCGAATGGTGGCACCCGCGATGATGAAACCGAACGTGTGGATCGGGTAGCTCGGGTTCGGCGCCAATACGACGTCACCCGGCGCAGTGATGGCGGTTGCAAGGCTTGCAAGGCCCTCTTTCGAACCCATCGTGACCACGACTTCGGTTTCGGGATCAACATCCACCCCAAAGCGGCGCGCATAATAATTGGCCTGCGCCTTACGGAGCCCGGGAATACCTCTGGAAGCCGAATAGCCATGGGCATCGGGCTTTTGCGCGACTTCGCACAATTT